>NZ_JASCYH010000030.1:0-34240 GCF_030011715.1 Gulosibacter sediminis
CCCCACCGGAGTGGGGCGCCCGCCAACGCACAGGATGCGCGACTTAGCCGAAGCGGCCGGTCACGTAGTCCTGGGTCTGGTTGTTGCTCGGGTTCGCGAAGATGGTGCGAGTGTCGTCGAACTCGATGAGCTTGCCCGGCTTGCCGGTACCCGCGATGTTGAAGAAGCCGGTTTTGTCGCTGACGCGCGTGGCCTGCTGCATGTTGTGGGTCACGATCACGATCGTGTAGTCGGTCTTGAGCTCGTGAATGAGGTCTTCAATCGCGAGCGTCGAGATCGGGTCGAGGGCCGAGCAGGGCTCGTCCATGAGCAGCACGTCGGGCTTCACCGCGATGGCGCGGGCGATGCACAGACGCTGCTGCTGACCACCCGAGAGGCCGCCGCCGGGAGCATCGAGACGGTCCTTGACCTCTTCCCAGAGGTTCGCGCCGCGCAACGACTTCTCAACAAGCTCGGTGGCCTCCTTGTTGCCAATGCGGCGGTTGTTGAGGCGAACACCGGCGAGCACGTTCTCACGAATCGACATCGTGGGGAACGGGTTCGCGCGCTGGAACACCATGCCAACCTGGCGGCGCACGTTCACGGGGTCAACGCCGGTGCCGTAGAGGTCGTCGCCGTCGAGGAGGACCTCGCCGTCAACCCACGCCTTGGGGATGACCTCGTGCATGCGGTTGAGGGTGCGCAGCACGGTCGACTTACCGCAACCCGACGGGCCGATGAAGGCGGTAACGCTCTTCGGCTCGATGGTCATGTTGACACCCTCGACGGCCTTGAACTTGTCGTAGTAGATGTCCAGGTCTTTGATTTCAATACGCTTCGACACTGTGAAAGATCCTTTGTTTCGAAGATAAGCCCGCGACCTAGCGGTCCTTCTTGGGCGAGAAGTAGTAGCTGATGATGCGGCCGATGATGTTCAGCACGACGACGATGAGCAGCAGCGCCAGAGCGCCGGCCCACGAGAGCATTTCCGCCTCGTCACCAGTGAACTTCCACTGCTGGTACACGAGCGTCGGCAGCGTCGACATGGCGCCTTGGAACGGGTTCAGGTTCATGTTGATCGTCATGCCGGCAGCAACCATCAGGGGCGCGGTCTCACCGATCACGCGGGCGATGGCCAGCAGCACACCGGTCACGAGACCACCGAGGCAGGTAGGAAGCACAACCTTGACGATCGTGCGCCACTTCGTCACACCGAGGGCGTAGGAGGCCTCGCGGAGGTCCATCGGCACGAGGCGAATCATCTCTTCGGCCGAGCGCACGACGGTCGGGATCATCAGCACCATGAGGGCGATCGAGCCGACGAAACCGCTCTTGATCGTGGTGATGTCACCGCCCGCCAGCTGCGTGAACATCATGAACAGCGCGAAGGCGAACAGACCGGCGACGATCGAGGGAACACCCGTCATCACGTCGACGAAGAAGTTGAGCAGCTTGCTCAGCCAGTTGCCGCGCCCGTACTCGACGAGGTAGATCGCCGTGAAGATACCGATCGGCACCGACATGAGCGTCGTGAGGCCGGTGATCCAGAGCGTACCGATGATCGAGTTAAGCGCACCTCGCTGGCCGGGCACCGCGGCGTCGCGAGTCCAGAAGTTGGTGTCGATGAGGCCGGGCAGACCGTTCACCACGAGCGTGAAGAGCAACGAGATCAGCGGCACCATCGCGATGATGAACGCGACTGTGAGCAGACCCGAAACGAAGCGGTTCGTCGCCTGGCGCTGACCCTCAACCTGGCGTGAGATGAAGTACACCCCGAGCAGGTAGAGCAGCCCGGCGAGTGCGAGCCAGCCACCCCAGTTGAAATTGAGGGTGAGTTTGCCGGTCTGCTCGGTGAAGATGAAGAATGGGTCGCCGCTCATGAGCCAGAGCAGGCCGAAGATCACGGTCGAGATGACCACCGCGCCAACGGCGATCATGGTGACCTGGGCGCCGGTCAGGTGACCGGCGGTGAGGGCGTTCTTGACTCGCGCCTTCGTCGGGGCCGCGGGTGTAGTCGTGGTAGTAGACATGAACTCTTCCTATCTACTTCTTCACGTTGCGGTTGATGATCCACCGGCCGATCGAGTTCACGAGCAAGGTGATCGCGAACAGCACGAGACCGCCCGCGATGAGTGTCGACGAGTTCTGACCGTGTGCCTCTGGGAAGTTGAGGGCGATGGATGCGGCGATCGTCGTCGGGTTCTCGGAGGTGAGCAGGTATACCGACACCGCGCCCGTCGCCGAGAGCACCATCGTGATGGCCATCGTTTCACCGAGCGCTCGACCGAGGGCGAGGATCGCGGACGCGAACATACCCGAGGATGCGTAGGGGAAGACCGCCTGGCGCACCATCTCCCAGCGCGTGGCGCCGAGGGCGAGTGATGCCTCTTCGTGCAGGCGCGGAGTCTGCAGGAAGATCTCGCGGCTCAGCGAGGTCATGATCGGGAGGATCATGATCGCGAGCACGATCGCGGCGGTGAGCATGTTCTTGCCGGTCGGGGTGGGGTTACCGGCGAACAGCGGGAACCAGCCGAGGTACTCGCCGAGCCAGGTGTAGAGCGGGCCAGCGATCGGGGCGAACACGAGGATGCCCCAGAGGCCGAAGATCACCGAGGGGATCGCCGCGAGCATGTCAATGATGAAGCCGAGCACGCCGGTGAACTTGCGGTTCGCGAAGTGGCTGATGAACAGCGCGACGGCGACGCCGACGGGGAAAGCCATGATCATCGCGAGCAGCGAGGCCCAGATGGTGCCGAAGACGAGCGGGCCGATGTAACCGAGGAAGCCGCCGTTCTGGCGCAGCGAGTCGGCCGAGTCTTCGGAGACGCCGGTGGTGAGTGCCGGAAGACCCTGGATGAGCAGGAAGAAGAACACGGCGGCGAGAATCGCCAGGATAAGTGCGCCGGAGGTTGTGGAAATGGTCTCGAAGACGGTGTCGCCGACGCGTCGAACCGCTTTAACGCGGCTCGGGGGCGGGGGAGTCGCCGTGTCAGTGGTGGTCATCTGACGTGCCTTCCTCGATGAAACGTGGGGGTGAGGTAAGTCTCAAGGGGTCTGGGTGCTGTACGCAGTTGGTGCCCGGTGCCGGCATAATGCACGGCACCGGGCACCTTACTTCAGTGCGTAAAACGCAGCAGGAGTGCTACTGGATCGAGTCGATCGCGGTCTGGGCCTCAGTGCGGATCTCGTCCGAGATCGGCGCGTTGCCGGCAACCGCAGCAGCGGCGTCCTGTGCCTCAGCGGTGATGACGTAGTTGAAGTACGCCTTCACGAGCTCGCCCTTGGCATCGTCCTGGTAGTCGGCGCAGCCGATGAGGTACGAGACGAGGACGATCGGGTAGGCACCCTCAACGCCGGTGTAGTCGAGCGCGTAGGCGAGGTCGGTCTCAGCGCGACCCTCTTCGAGCGACGAGCCGGCGACGACCTGTGCGGCAGCCTCGGGGCTGTACGGCACGAACTCCGAGCCCGACTTGATCGAGGCGGTCTGGAGGTCAGTCGCAGCCGAAGCGTCGAGGTAACCGATGGTGCCCTCACCGGCGGCAACGGCCTCAGCAACACCAGCGGTCTGGTTCGCGGCCTCGCCACCGAGGTCGGCGGGGAAGTCGTCCTCGTCACCGTAGGTCCAGGCGTCGGGGGCGGCCTCGGTGAGGTACGCGGTGAAGTTACCGGTGGTGCCCGAGGTGTCGCCACGGTGCACGGCGGTGATCGTGGTGTCGGGGAGCTCGACGCCCTCGTTGATCGCAGCGATTGCCGGGTCGTTCCAGGTGGTGATCTCGCCCGCGTAAATCTTGGCGATGGTCTCGGCGTCAAGGTTGAGGCCGTCGACGCCCGGAAGGTTGTACGCAACCGCGATCGGCGAGATGTAGGCGGGGAACTCGACGAGGTCGGTGCCGTCGGCGCAGAGCGGGAAGGTGCTCTCTTCGATCTCGTCGGTCTTGTAGGCGCGGTCCGAACCGATGAAGTCCGACGAGCCAGCGACGAAGTTCTCGCGGCCGGTGCCCGAACCAGTGGCCTCGTAGTTCACGGTGACGCCGGACTCGATGCCCTGGAAGCCGGGAACCCAAGCGTTGAGCTCAGCCTGCTCCTGCGAGCTCGCGCCCGTCGCGTTGAGGCTGCCCGAGAGCGAGCCGCCGCCGGCAGCTGCGGTCGAGTCCGCGCCGCTGGTCGAGTCGGTACCTGCGTCGCCGCCGGCGCAGCCGGCAAGAGCGAGCGCGGCAATTGCGGTCATGGCGACCGATGCGCCAACACGCGAAAGCTTCATTGAGTTTCCTCCATAAGAAACGTATTTGGTTTCGAACCTGTTCGGGTTCGTGAACCGAAGCTATGCGTGGGCGGTAACTTACTTGCAGCGGAAATATGAACGCACGGTGAACGATCCCTGATGGCCGTGACAAATGAATGCAATCTGTCATTGATGCGTACGCAACATGAATCGACGCTGATCACGGCGCGAATTTCGCGCGGCTAGGGATGCGCAGCCGGCCTAGGCGCGTTAGATGCGCGGGCCCTGAGTTTCGACCGCGACGAGGCCGCGCTCGGTGCCCTCGGCGGGCACGTGTAGCAGCGTGAACTCGGCGGTCGAGAGCATCGCATAGCGCGACAGCGGCGCCGGTTCGTTGCCGCAGGCGCGTGCGACGGAGCGCACGATGTCGGGCATGACGGGGGAGTGGCTGCAGATAACGACGGTGCTCGGCTCGGCGAGGGCCGACAGGACGACTTCGTCGACGTCGCCGTCGCCCGGGCCTGCCGACTGCGAGATCGCTCGCTCGCTTGAGGGGACAAGCCCGAGCGTGCTGGCGACGGGGCTCACGGTCGTGAGGCAGCGCACGGCCGTCGACGACACGATGCGCTTCGGTCCGTACGCCTCGAGGATGTCCGCGACCTGCTCGGCCTGCTCTTGGCCGCGCGAGGTGAGCGGCCGAGATTCGTCGTTGCCGGGCCACGACAGGGGCGGCACCGCCTGCGCGTGCCGCAGCGCGATTACGGCAAAGGTGCGCGCCGTGCCGGCCTTGATGCGCTCGTGCAGCACCGCGAGGAGCTCTTTGTCACGACCGTAGGTGAGGTGCTTGCTCGCCTTCTTCAGGCCCATCCACTCGAGCTTGTCGACCTCGTCGTTCGGCACGAACTGGTTGCGCGCGAACTCCTCAGCCGGCACTTCGGCGGCCCAGTAGTGGACCTCCTTCGGCCGCCCGCTCGGCAGCGTGTACTCGATCGAGCCGAGCGGCGCATCCAACGTCACCCGGAAGCCGGTCTCTTCGCGAATCTCGCGCACCGCCGTCTCGGGCAGCGTCTCGCCCGGGTCGACCTTGCCCTTCGGGAACGAGTAGTCGCCGTGGCGGTCGCGGTGAATCACGAGCACCCGCGGCTTCTCACCGTCCATGCGCCAGAGGATGGCGCCGGCGGCATAGACGGTGTCGTCACGAAGTGCGGTGGTCATCGAAGAGGTGCTCCAGAGAATTGATCAGGATGCGCGGGCTCGGCCGCGCGGGGACGCTTCCGAATGCTAACGCAGGGTGTGGCGCATCGGACGCGCTTGGATGCGGCGCATCAGCTCGTCGTGGAGCTGCGGCAGCTGGCGACCATTCTCGTCGACGCTGCGGCGCACCCACTCGCCGCTCGGCTCGAGCGTCCACGTCGAGTAGTCGTTCGACATGCCCATGTCGAAGAAGTCCTCGAGCTCCTTGACGTGGTGCGGGTCGGCGAGGCGCACGAGCGCCTCGATGCGGCGATCGAGGTTGCGGTGCATCATGTCGGCCGAGCCGATGTAGGTCTGCGTGTCGCCGCCGTTGTGGAACGTAAAGATACGTGAGTGCTCGAGGTAACGGCCGACGACCGAGCGAACGCGGATTGTCTCGCTGAGGCCGGGCACGCCGGGGCGGATGCCGCAGATGCCGCGCACGTAGATGTCGACCGGCACGCCCGCCTGCGCCGCGGCGTAGAGGGCGTCGATGATCACTTCGTCGACCATCGAATTCACCTTGATGCGGATTCGGCTCGCTTCGCCCCGCAGCGCGGCCTGGCGCTCTCGGTCGATGAGGTCGAGCAGGCCCTTGCGCAGGTGCAGGGGCGCGACGAGCAGGCGCTTGAAGTCGCGCTCGATCGCGTAGCCCGAGAGCTGGTTGAACAGGCGGGTGACGTCGCCCGAGACCTCGGGGTCGCAGGTGAACAGGCCGAGGTCCTCGTAAATGCGCGAGGTCTTCGGGTTGTAGTTCCCCGTGCCGATGTGGTTGTAGGCGCGCAGCTTGCCGTCTTCGCGGCGCAGCACCTGCAGCAGCTTGCAGTGGGTCTTGAGGCCGACGAGGCCGTAGACGACGTGCACGCCCGCCTTCTCGAGCTTGCGGGCCCACACGATGTTGTTCTGCTCGTCGAAGCGCGCCTTGATCTCAACGAGGGCGAGCACCTGCTTGCCCGACTCGGCGGCCTTGATCAGCGCCGCGATGATCGGCGAGTCACCCGAGGTGCGGTAGAGCGTCTGCTTGATCGCGAGCACATCCGGGTCGGCCGCGGCCTGCTCGATGAACTCGACCACGCTGGTGTAGAACGACTCGTACGGGTGGTGCACCAGCACATCCCGCTCGGAAATTGCGCGGAACATGTCGGCCGACTCGTCCGAGTCGGTGGTGCGGAACGCGGGGTGCGTCACCGGCACGTGCGTCTCAAACTTGAGGTCGGGGCGGTTGATGCGGCCGAGCGCGAAGAGCGAGGTGAGGTCGAGCGGGCTCGGCAGCACTGTGACGGCATCGTTGTCGACGTCGAGCTCGTCCTTCAGCAGCGTGAGGGTCTCGTCATCCATGTCTTCCGATACCTCGAGGCGGATCGGCGGGCCGAAGCGGCGGCGCAGCAGCTCCTTCTCAAGCGCCTGCAGCAGGTTCTCGGTCTCGTCCTCTTCGATCGTCACGTCTTCATTGCGGGTGACGCGGAAGGCGTGGTGGTCGAGTACCTGCATGCCGGGGAAGAGTGCGTCGAGGTGCTGTGCGATGAGGTCTTCGAGCAGGATGTACCAGGTCTCGCCCTCGGGCGAGTCGAGCGGGTAGAGGCGCGGCAGCATCGGCGGCACCTTGAGGCGCGCGAACTCGGCCTTGCCGGCGTCGGGGTTCTGCACGCGCACCGAGAGGTTGAGCGAGAGGCCCGAGATGTAGGGGAACGGGTGCGCCGGGTCGACCGCGAGCGGCATGAGCACGGGGAAGATCTCGGTGCCGAACACTTCGGTGAGCTTCGTTTGCTGCTCGGCGCTGAGGTCATCCCAACCGAGGATGTGGATGCCCTCGGACGCGAGCTTCGGCCGGATCTCGTCGCGGAAGTGCTCGGCGTGGCGGAGCTGGAGGTCGCGCGCGGCGGCGCGGATGGTCGCGAGCTCCTGGCGCGGCGGGACACCCGCGGGGGTGGGCACCGCGAGGCCGGTGTCGATGCGGCGCTTCAAACCCGCGACGCGCACCATGAACCACTCGTCGAGGTTCGAGGGGAAGATCGCCATGAAGTTCGTGCGCTCAAGCAGCGGCACGTTGGCGTCTTCGCCGAGCTCGAGGACCCGCTGGTTGAACGCGAGCCAGCTCGTCTCGCGGTCGATGTAGCGGTCGAGGCCGATCGTGTCGTTCGTCACGGGAGTTCCGGTGTCCATAAGACGCATCTTTCCTAGTGCCGGTAAACGGTGGGTAATGGAGCGGGCGAGCGCCCAGGGGTGGTCGGAGGCTCGGCGGTTAGCGGTATTGCACGTCGAGCGAGCGCGGCGTGAAGCCGAGCTTGCGGTACAGCTCGACGGCGCGCTCGTTGTCGCCGTCAACGTAGAGCACTGCGGCGTCGGCGCCGGTCTCCCGCAGACGGGCGAGGCCCGCCTGCATAAGCGCCTTGCCGAAGCCGGTGCCCGCGGCCTCGGGGGCCACGCCGACCACGTAGATTTCGGCCTCATCGTCGGTCACCTTGAGCCAGTTGTAGCCGAGCAGAATGCCGCCCGCGCCCTCGAGCACGAGGAAGTTGTCGGCCGAGAACCACGGCTGCGCGATGCGGTCGGCGAGGTCGTCGCGGGTGATCGAGCCCTGCTCGGGGTGGTCGCGGAAGACGCGAGCGTTGAGCTCGACCCAAGCGTTTGCATCCGCCTCCTCGTTGAAGGGGCGGATGCGCGCGCCCGGCGGCAGCTGTGCTGGCGCCGTCTCGTCGTCGGTGAGCGGCCGCTCGAGCACGTAGAGGCGGCGGGTCGCGGTGAGGCCGGATTTCTGCGCGAGCTGTTGGGCCTGCGGCAGGTCGCCGTGGGCCCAGAACACGCTCGGGCCGGCCGAGCGGATGCGGTCGACGAGTTCGTGGCCGAGCCCGAGCCCGCGCGCAGTCGGGGCCACGGCCAGCTCGGCCTCGATCGTACCGTCGTCGAGCGCGTGCGTCAGCGCGAGGGCGTCGATGTCGCCGCTGTCGCCGCGGATGACGCGGGCCTCGCGTTCGGCTGGATTGAGCATCGTGGCCTCGTTGAAGGGGGCGACCCCATCGGCCGACGTGACGAGAGCGCTGAACTCTTCGAATTCGGCGCCCAGATCTGCTGCGGTGAGGTGAGGTGAGGCCATTGCTTCACTGTACTGGGCGCGGGTGACGCGTGCGGGTGAGCGTTTCATGTGGCGGGCGGGGAGTCGTATTTCGGTGAGAAGCACTGGGGCTGATGGTTGCTACGCGCTTGCGGATGGGCGGTGCGTAGACTGTGGCGCATGTCCGATGCGCCCACGCCACGAGAAGCCGACGCGCGCCCCGAATCGCGGGCGTCGCGGCTGCGCATCGTGGCGGTGTGGGCCGTGGCCGTGGTGGCCGCCGTGCTCGTGGGCGTGCTCGCGTCGCCGGAGCGGCAGCTCACCTGGGTGCCGATCGCGATGCTCCTGCTGCTGTTCTTCACCGCGATCATGCAGCTCGTCGAGGGCCAGCCCGAGGGCTTCATTCACCGCTTCGCGCTGAGTCTGACCGGCGCCGGGGTGGTCATGGCGATCGCGTCATTCGTCTTCGTGCTGATGGGTGCGCACGCGACCGTTCTCAACCCGTAGCGCGGGCGTCGTTGGCCGCGCGTGCTGTCGGCTGGTGCATCCGGGCGGTGCTGCTCCCGCGCATCCGATGCATTCGTGCGTTGCTGTTCCCGTGCATCCGGATGTTGCTGTTCCGACGCATCCGACCGGATCTGTCACACCACACCAGGGTGTTCCGGCAAGCAACGCACGCACGGTGCAGTTTTCTCACTTTGATGCGGTTTTCGCGGCTTTGGATGCGCGGGCCGGGATGCGCGGCGGGCTCGGCGGATGCGCTGGCATGGAATCGCGCTCGGAAACGACCCTGCAGCGCGCGCTAGCGCCAGTGCGCTAACGCCGGGCGACCCAACACCGCGCGCGCCAACCCCTACGCGAGTGGGCGGAGCGCCGCCGCGACGCGATGCTCGATCGACTCCGGCCCGATGCCGAGCGCCTGCATGTCACGCAGGAACGCGACGGTCAGCTCCAACGCGCGCGCCTCGTCGGCTGCGGTGAGCTCACGCTCGGCGACGTGCGTGCCGTTGCGGCCCGCAGTCACGACGTGGCCGTCGACCTCGAGCTCGCGGTACGCGCGCGCCACCGTGTTTGCGGCCAGGCCAATCTCGCTCGCGAGCGCGCGCACAGACGGCAGGCGGTCGCCGGGGGCGAGCCGCCCATCCGCAATCGCCGCGACCACCTGCATCCGCAGCTGTTCGTACGGCGGCGCGGGGGACGACTCGTCGATTCCTTCGAAGGCGATCGTCATCGAAGCGGCCCGCCGCTACTTTTTGACCGGCGGCTCGCCGAGTTCAATGTCGCGTACTTCGAGCACCGCGCCCTCCGCGAACGCGGCGTCGTCGGCCGCGCCCTCGGTGAACGAGAACGACTCGATGCGACCCACCGCGGCGATGTCTCCCGCGGCGCCCTCGAGCAGCGACAGCACGCTCGCACCATCGCCGCCCGGCTTCGTCACGAATGTCGCCTGCAGCATCGGGGTCTTCTGCGAGACCTTCGCGGCGGTCTTCGCCCCGCGAATCGAGGTCAGCGCGGCCGACGCGAGGTCGAGCATCCGCGGCTCACCGTCGACGGCCGCCGCAAGCTCCTCGACGGTCGGCCAGGCGGCCTCGTGCACCGAGCCCTCGTTCGACCAGGACCACACCTCTTCGGTCGCGAACGGGATGAACGGGGCGAGCAGGCGCAGCAGCACGTCGACCGCGAGGCGCATCGCCGCCACGGCCGAGCGCTGACCCTTGGGGGTGGCGCCGCCGTAGGCACGCTCCTTCGCAAGCTCGAGGTAGTCGTCGCAGAACGACCAGAAGAACGACTCGGTCACCTCGAGCGCCCGAGCATGGTTGAACGCGTCGAACGCGGCGGTCGCCTGGGCGACCACGTCGCGCAGCTGCGCGAGCATCGCCCGGTCGAGCGGGTGCGTCACATCGGCCTCACCGGCGTCGCCGGCCTCGTAGCCGAGCACAAGCTTCGCGGCGTTGAGCACCTTGATCGCGAGGCGGCGGCCGATCTTGATCTGCGTCGGGCGCTGCGGGTCGAAGGCCGCGTCGGTGCCGAGGCGGCTCGACGCTGCCCAGTAGCGAACCGCATCCGAGCCGTGCTCGTTGAGCAGGCCCTTCGGCGTCACCACATTGCCCTTCGACTTCGACATCTTCTTGCGGTCGGGGTCGACAATGAAGCCGCTGATGGTCGCGTTGTCCCAGGGCAGGCGGTCGTCCTCGAGCAGCGAGCGCAGCAGCGTCGAGAACAGCCACGTGCGAATGATGTCCTGGCCCTGCGGGCGCACCGAGAACGGCGCGACGAGGTTCCAGAGCTCGTCATCGCGCATCCAACCACCGGCGAGCTGCGGCGTGAGCGAGGAGGTCATCCACGTGTCCATCACGTCGAGCTCGCCCTCGAAGCCGCCAGCCTGGCCGCGCTGCGATGCGTCGAACCCGTTCGGCGCATCCGTCGACGGGTCGACCGGCAGCTGCTCGGGGGCGGGCACGATCGGCTGGTCGTACTGCGTCACGCCGTCGGCGTCGATCGGGTACCAGACCGGAATCGGCACGCCGAAGTAGCGCTGGCGCGAGATGAGCCAGTCGCCCGAGAGTCCCTCGACCCAGTTGAGGTAGCGCACGCGCATGAACTCGGGCCAGAACTCGAGCTGCTCACCGAACTGCAGCAGCTTCGCGCGCAGTTCGTCGTCGTTCGCGCCGTTCTTCACGTACCACTGGCGCGTCGAAACGATCTCGAGGGGCTTGTCGCCCTTCTCGAAGAACTTCACGGGGTGTGTGATCTTGTTCGGCTCGCCGATGAGCTCGGCCGACTCGCCGAGCGCCTCGACGACGGCCTGCTTCGCGCTGAACACGGTCTTGCCGGCCATGGTCGCGTAGGCCTCGCGGCCGCGCTCGCTCATGATCACCTCGGGGGCGTCGGCGAGGATGCGACCGTCTTCGCCGAGAATCGAGCGGTTCGGCAGGCGCAGCTCGCGCCACCAGATGACGTCGGTGAGGTCACCGAAGGTACAGATCATCGCGATGCCCGAGCCCTTGTCGGGCTGTGCGAGCGGATGCGCGAGCACCGGCACTTCGACGTCGAACAGCGGCGTGCGCACCGTGCTGCCGAACAGCGGCTGGTAGCGCTCGTCGTCGGGATGCGCGACGAGGGCGACGCACGCGGGCAGCAGCTCGGGGCGGGTCGTCTCGATGAACACGTCGCCGTCGGCGCCGTGGAACGCGAGGCGGTGGTAGGCGCCCGGCTGCTCGCGGTCCTCAAGCTCGGCCTGCGCGACGGCAGTGCGGAACGTGATGTCCCAGAGCGTCGGCGCCATGTCCTGGTACGCCTCGCCGCGCTCGATGTTGCGCACGAACGCGAGCTGCGAGATGCGGCGCGCGTCGTCGTCGATCGTGCGGTACGTCTGGTTCCAGTCGACCGAGAGGCCGAGCTGGCGCCAAAGTTCTTCGAAGGCACGCTCGTCCTCTCCCGAAAGCTTCAGGCAGAGCTCGATGAAGTTCTGGCGCGAGATCGGCTGCTGGTCAGCGGCCTTGATGCTCTTGCCGTCACCGCCCTCGTGCGGCGGCACGAAGCCTTCGACGTACGGCAGCGACGGGTCACAGCGCACGCCGTAGTAGTTCTGGACGCGGCGCTCGGTCGGCAGGCCGTTGTCGTCCCAACCCATCGGATAGAACACGCGCTTGCCGAGCATGCGCTGGTAGCGCGCCACCACATCCGTGTGCGTGTAGGAGAACACGTGGCCGATGTGCAGCGAACCGGATGCGGTGGGCGGGGGAGTGTCGACCGAGTAGACCTGCTCGCGGGTCGCACCGTCGCGTCGGAACGCGTAGGTGCCCTGTGCATTCCAGGCGTCACCCCACTTCTGCTCGAGACCTTCGAGGGCGGGGCGGTCCGGGATGTTCGCGGGCGTGGCCGTCATTCGTGCTCCGATCACTATGGGCGGCACCGAGTCTGGGGTGCCTGCTGTAGGTGTGCCCAAGTCTACCGGCGCGGCGCCGCGCTTGGGCCCCGCGCGGGCTAGGCTCAAGTCAAAGCGCAACGATGCGCGCGCATCCTTTCTGTCAGGAGCTCTCATGTCAGATCCACGCACCCTCCGCACCCGGAGTTCTTTGCAACGTGCGGTCGTCGAGCTCGCGTCGGCACAGGACCCGAGTTCGGTCACCGTCGCATCGCTCACGCAGACCGCTGGCATCAACCGTGCGACCTTCTACGACCACTACGACTCGCCGCAGGAGGTGCTGCTCGAGGTGCTGCGCGACGACCTCGACCGGACCCGCCAGCACGATCTCGAGCTGCGCGACGCGGTGAACGGCCCGCACGGCGGCAACTTTCGCGTGACGATGAGTGAGGTGCTCGACCACGTGCGGCGGTTTCTGCCGGTGTATGAGCAGTCGGTGCGTAGCCCCGTCGATTCGACGCTGACTCGCGCGGTGAGCTCGCACTTCGTTGAGTCGATCCGCGGCATTCTCGCGCGGCAGGAGGCCCTGCCCGAGGGTGTGGATGCGGAGATCGCAGCCGCGTGCATCGGCAACGCCGTACTCGGCGGCATCGGGGTGTGGATCGACCGGCAAGACATGGCGGATGCTGAATTCGCCGACGCCGTCGCGGTCTGCCTGCCCGCGTGGTGGCACGAGCTGCGGTAGCTGCGTCATGGTGTCTCTGCGTGATCTCAATCCCAGGTGACAGTCGACGCGACCAATGCTCATGCCGAAACCGCAAGCTGAGGGTTCCCCGAGTTTCCGCATCACCTGTTGGTTAGGTGACGCGTGTCGAATAGTGTCATGAGACATCGTTTATGTTTCCGGGCGTCAACGACGACGCCCGAGGCATAGGCAGTTCAGAGTGCAAAGGAGCTCTCAAATGAAGGCAGCGGTGCTCAATGGGGTCGGCCAGGACTTCGTCATCGAAGACATCGACATCGCCGATCCGATCGGTCGCGAAGTGCTCATCGACGTGAAGGCGTGCGGACTGTGCCACAGTGACGCGCACATTCGCGACCACGACTTCGGCTTCCCGATGCCGACGGTGCTCGGTCACGAGCTCGCCGGCGTCGTCACGAAGGTCGGCCCCGACGTCAAGGAGCCGAGCAGGCACTCGTGCACGAGAACCGCGTCGTGCGCGTCACGAAGGACATCCCGTTCGAGAAGGCGTGCCTGCTCGGCTGCGGCGTCGTCACTGGCGCGGGCGCGGCGATCAACACCGCCGAGGTGCGCGTTGGCGACACCGTCGCGGTTATCGGATGCGGTGGCGTCGGCCTCAACGCCGTGCAGGGTGCGCGTCTCGCCGGCGCGCCCAAGATCATCGCGATCGACCTGCAGCCCGAGAAGCTCGAGCTCGCGAAGACGTTCGGCGCGACGCACACGATCAACCCGAACGAGGTCGACGACGTCGTCACGGCCGTGCAAGAAATCACCGAGACGAGCGGCGTCGACCACGCCTTCGAGGTTATTGGCCTGAAGCCCACCGCCGAGCAGGCCATTAAGATCCTCGGCGTCGGCGGCGGCGCCTACCAGATCGGCATGATCCCGATCGGCAAGCAGCTCGAGATCGACCCCTTCGTCGACATCCTCATGCAGCAGCGCAAATACCAGGGTGTCTACATGGGTTCGACGAGCCCGAAGCGCGACATTCCGCTCTACGCCGACCTCTACCAGCAGGGCCGCTTCAACCTCGACGACCTCGTCTCGAAGACGATCCGTCTCGAGGACATCAACGCCGGGTACGCCGAGCTCGAGTGCGGCAAGATCGCGCGCAGCGTGATCGTCTTCGACTAGGCGCCCGCGTCTCGCAGCAGCGGCCGGGATGTGCCACTCGCGCATCCGCCCCCGCTCGCTTTCGTCGGAGACTAGGCTCGACGGGTGAGTAAGCGATCTGTCACCGACGAATCTGCCACCCCCGCCGCCAGCCCGGCGCCAGCATCCGGCACCCCCGGCTGGCTCGAGCGCATCTTCAACTTCTCGGGCCGCGGCACGACCATGGGCCGCGAGATGCGCGGCGGCCTGGTGACCTTCGTCACCATCTCGTACATCCTCGTGCTCAATCCGCTCGTGCTCGGCGGCGCCGCCTCGGCCGACGTCGAGGGCGGCGTGCTCGACTCGATTCAGGTCGCGTCGACGACCGCGCTCGCGGCCGGCCTGCTCACCATCGTGTTCGGCTTCGTCGCGAACCTGCCGTTCGCGCTCGCGGCCGGCCTTGGCATCAACTCGTTCCTCGCGGTGTCGATGGTGCAGCAAATCACCTGGCCCGAGGCGATGGGTCTCGTGCTGCTCAACGGTGTCGTCATCGTGATTCTCGGGGCGACCGGCGCCCGCACGGCGATCTTCAACGCGGTGCCCGCGGGCCTGAAGTCGGCGATCACCGTCGGCATCGGCATGTTCATCGCCTTCGTCGGCCTCGTGAACTCGGGCTTCGTCACCCGCACCGAGGGTGGCCCGCCCGTGCAGCTCGGCCTCTCGGGTTCGATCGCGACAATCCCGACGCTCGTCTTCATCGTCACGCTGCTCATCATGGCCGTGCTGCTCATCCGCAAGGTGCCGGGCGCAATCCTCATCGGCATCGTCGTCGGCACCCTGCTGGCGCTCGGTGCTGAGGCGCTCTGGAACCTCGGCGCATCCGGCACCGACAACCCCGGCGGCTGGCACCTCACCGTGCCGAGCCTGCCCGAGCAGCTCATCGCCGTGCCCGACCTCAGCCTCGTCGGCGCGTTTGACCCGGTCGGCGCCTTCACGCGCCTCGGCCCGGTCGCGGCCCTGATGCTGCTGCTCACGCTCGTCTTCATGAACTTCTTCGACGCGATGGGCGCCATGACCGGCCTCGCGCGCAACGCCGGGCTCGCGCGCGCCGACGGCACGTTCCCGCGCATCCGCCACGCGTTCATCATTGAGGGCTTCGGCGCCGTCGTCGGTGGCGCGACGTCGAGTTCGTCGAACACGATCTTCGTCGACTCGGCCTCGGGCATCGGCGAGGGCGCCCGCACGGGTTTCGCCTCGGTCGTCACGGGCGCACTCTTCCTCATCGCGATGTTCTTCACGCCGCTCGCGGTCATCGTGCCGATGGAGGTCGGCTCGGCCGCGCTGGTCATCGTCGGCGCGATGATGATGGTGCAGGTCGCCGACATCGACTGGCAGGACTTCTCGATCGCGCTGCCCGCGTTCCTCACCGTCATCGCGATGCCGCTGACCTACTCGATTGCGAACGGCATCGGCGTCGGCTTTATCGCCTTCGTCGTCGTGAACGCGCTCGCAGGCAAGATCCGCCTGATCCACTGGCTGCTCTGGATAGTCGCTGCCGGCTTCGTTATCTACTTCGCGCGCACGCCGATCGAGGCGCTGCTCGGTTAACCGCCGGCAAACGGCCCAGCCCGCGAGGCGGGCGGGTGCAGGGATGTGCGACGCGTTACCGCAAGTTTGCCCGGTGTACATATCCTGAGAACCATGCGAACTCTGATTGGTTACGCGACCGGGCTCGGCATCGTCATTGCGCTGGCGGGAATGCCGCTCACCGCGATCGGTCTCGCCGAAGGTACTGGTGAGCGCATCCGCTCGATCTCGGTCACCGAGTTCTTCAACCCGCAGATGTACCTCGGCGGCGGCCCCGCCCTGCCGACCTGGCTCACCATCGCGGCCGTCGTTGTCGTCCTTATCCTCACCGCCAACAACAGCACGTCGGCCGAGCGGCCGAAGTCGGCCTGGGTGCTGATTACCTACCTCGTCGCCGCGCTCACGGTGTGTTTCCCCGCCGTCATGCTGTTCGGGGCGGCCCGCGACCGCGAACTTGTCGCCAAGGTTGAGGGGGAGTAGGGGCGCATGGCAGTCCACCGCCGCAGATTCAACGGATACCCGGGACTCGGGAACTTTTCGCGCGCCTCGCGCATCCAATTCCCAGATCGCGTCACGACGGCGCGGACGCACCACCCCCGAACCCGAGGAAGCATCATGGGCGAAGTTGATTACGAGTACTGCGAAGAACTCGCCGTCGCCATCCCGATGGCGGCACTCACCTGGTACCCCCCGATTGACGTGAGCGACGAGGCCACGCGCTTCTTCGCCTAGCGCGAGCGCCCACCCGTCTCACCCCGCCCCGCCCCGCGCCGCAACGACGCGCGCCGCATCCACCGTCCCTGCCTTCGGGCCCGCTTCTCTCCGGCCGCCCGCTGTGCCAAGACAGCACTCGATGACCGAAGGCGCATCCATGCGCGTTACGGTCAGCCATTAGCCGTAGACCGCTAATGGCTTGCGTCAACGCTCATCACGACCCGCGAACCCCGAACCAGACCACACAAAAAAATCCCACCCGGCAGCCGAGGCTGCGCAGGTGGGATTCTTCGTTGTGGTGACTAGTTGGCGAAGCCGGCGCGCACCTTGCTGAGCTGCTCGTGCAGCTGCGCGGGCACACGGTCGCCGATCGACGCGAAGTACTCGTCGGTCTTGCGCAGCTCTTCGACCCAGCCCGCGGTCGGCACATCGAAGAGCGCCTGCAGCTGCTCGTTGCTCACGTCGAGGCCGCTCACGTCGATGTCGGAGATCTCGGGCAGCAGACCGATCGGGGTCTCGACCGGGGTGGCCTTGCCCTCGAGGGCTTCGATGGCCCACTTGATGGCGCGGATGTTTTCGCCGAAGCCCGGCCAGAGGAAGCTGCCGTCCTGGTCGCGGCGGAACCAGTTGACCTGGAAGATCGCGGGCGCCTTGTCGCCGAGCGTCTCGCCCATCTCGAGCCAGTGCGCCCAGTAGTCGCCCATGTGGTAGCCGGTGAAGGGCTGCATGGCGAAGGGGTCGCGGCGCAGCACGCCCACCGGGCCCTCGGCCGCGGCGGTCTGCTCGCTGCCGAGCGTAGCGCCGAGGAAGCAGCCGTGCTCCCAGCTCTTGGAACGGTAGACGAGCGGCACGTTGGTGCGACGACGGCCACCGAACAGGATGATGTCGACGGGCACGCCGTCGGTCGCCTCCCAGTCGGGCGAGATGGTCGGGCACTGCTCGGCGCGCACGGCAAAGCGCGCGTTCGGGTGTGCGGCGGGCAGGTCGGATGCGGGGGTCCACCCGTTGCCCTGCCAGTCGGTGAGGTGCGCGGGCGCCTCGTCGGTCATGCCCTCCCACCACACGTCACCGTCGTCGGTGAGCGCGACGTTCGTGAAGATCGCGTTCTCGCGGATCGTTTCCATCGCGACCGGGTTCGTCGAGCAGCCGGTGCCGGGGGCGACGCCGAAGAAGCCGAACTCGGGGTTGATCGCGTTGAGGCGGCCGTCTTCGCCGGGGCGCATCCAGACGATGTCGTCGCCGATGGTCTCGACCTTCCAACCGTCGAGCTTCGGGCGCATCATGGCGAGGTTCGTCTTGCCGGTGGCCGACGGGAACGCCCCCGAGATGGTGTACTTCTTGCCTTCGGGGCTCGTGGCCTGAATGAGCAGCATGTGCTCGGCCATCCACCCCTCGTCGCGAGCCATCACCGAGGCGATGCGCAACGCGAAGCACTTCTTGCCGAGCAGCGCGTTGCCGCCATAGCCCGAGCCGTACGAAATGATCTCGAGGTCGTCGGGGAAGTGGGTGATGTACTTCGTGTCGTTGCAGGGCCACATGACGTCGCTGCGCTCGACGCCGTCGGCGCTGACGAGCGGGTAGCCGACCGTGTGCAGCGCCTTGACCCACTCACCCTCGGGCCGGATGTAGCTGAGCGCCTCGGCGCCCGAACGGGTCATGAGTGCCATCGACAGCACGACGTAGGGCGAGTCGGTGATCTCAACGCCGTACTGCGTGATCTTGCCGCCGAGCGGGCCCATTGCGAAGGGCACGACGTACATCGTGCGGCCGCGCATCGAGCCGTCGAGCAGACCATCGAGCTCGGCGCGCATCTCGGCGGGTGCGCGCCAGTTGTTCGTGGGGCCGGCGTCCTCTTCCTTCTCGGAGCAGATGAACGTGCGGCTCTCGACGCGGGCGACGTCCGCAGCGTCGGAGCGCGCGAGGTACGAGTTCGGGCGCAGCTCCGGGTTGAGCTTGATTAGCACGCCCTGTTCGACGAGCTCCGCGGCGATGCGGTCATACTCCTCTTGCGAACCATCCGCCCAAACGACGCGGTCGGGCTTTGCGAGCTCGGCGACCTTCACCACCCATTCGTTGACCTCTGGGTTGGCCGACAGCTGTTCAATGTCAGCGGCGGTGACTGGCGCATGGGTCGTCATGGCAAAGCAACTTTCATTTGGCCGATTGGGGCTCTTTCACCTGATGGCCTCAGCTATCCCGACTATGGGCGCGAGGCACGGGGCGAAGGTTGTTCAAATCAGTATTGCACGCATATCGCACACAAGAGTTGGCGGGCGGGCCAAGGATAACTACGTTCTGTCGTAGTTTTTCGACGAGGCCTCGAAGCCGAGCAGACGGCGCGTGGCCCGATGTTTCGGGGCTGAAAACAAACCGCTGGTGGGGCCTGATTCAACAACCGAGCCCGCCTCGACGACCGCGACACGGTCAGCGATTTCGCCCACAACGTCGAGATCGTGCGAGATGAACACGACGCTAAGTTGTCTGGATTCTTGCACGCGCTGCAATAAATCGAGTACCTGCCGACGAACCGTCGCGTCGAGCGCCGATACCGCTTCGTCGCAAATGAGCACCTCGGGGTCGGCCGCGAGGGCCCGCGCGATCGCGAGCCGCTGGCGCTCTCCGCCCGACATGCGGCTCGGGCGCACGCCGAGGTGCTGAGCGCCGAGCCCGACCTCCTCGAGCATCCGCACCAACTCGTCGTGCTGGGCACCGACGCGGCGCGAGCGGCCTCGGCTGTGCGCATCCGCGAGAATCTGCCCGGCGCGCAGCCGCGGGTCGAAGCTCGCGAGGGGATCCTGCGACACGAGGCCGATGCGGTGGCGCTCGGGCCGGCGGGTCCGCTCGCTCGCGGGCTGCCACCTGAACTCGCCCAGGAGGATGCGCGCATCGGCTCGCTCGGGCGGCTCGAGTGCGAGCAACTCGCGGGCGAGGGTCGACTTTCCCGAGCCCGAGGCGCCGACGACGCCGAGCGTCTCGCCGCGATGCAGCTCGAGGTCGTCGACGTCGAGCGCGGTGAAGCGGCTGCCGTCGGGGCGCGCATAGCTGCGAGCGAGGTGTTCGGCGCGCAGTACGAGCTCTGTCGAAGCGTCCGGGCGAGCATCGGGTGGCCGGGGCAGCGCCTCGACGAGGGCGCGGGCCGGCGGCGTCTCGGGGGCGGTGAGGATGCGCGCGGTCGGCCCGGTCTCGACGATCTCGCCTGCGTCGATCACCGCGACGCGCTCGCAGAGCAGCTGCACCGAGGCGAGGTCGTGTGAGACGAAGAGGATGCCCATGCCCGCGTCGGCGAGCTCCCGGAGCAGGGCGAGGAGCTCGCGGCGCGCGCTCGCGTCGAGCGCGGTCGTCGGCTCGTCGGCGATGAGCAGCTCGGGCTCGTGGGCGATCGCGGTCGCGATGAGGGCGCGCTGTCGCTGGCCGCCCGAGAGCTGCACGGCGCGCTGGCGCAGCCGCACCTCGGGTTCGGGCAGGCCGACGCGGCGCAGCAGTTCGAGGGAGCGTTCGTGCACGGCGGCGCGACTGAGGCGGCGGTCGTGGGTGGTGATTGCGGTGGCGAGCTCGGCGCCGATCGTGCGCGCGGGGTCGAGCGAGCCGAGCGCATCCTGCAGCACGAGCGCGACGCGACGGCCGCGCAGGCGCTGCCAGCCGGCCTCGCGCAGCTCGAGCAGATCGGTGTCGCCGAGCCGCAGCCTCTCGGCCGTGACGCGCGCGTCGGGCGCCGACGAGGTGACGAGCCCGAGCAGGGCCTTTGCGGTGAGCGACTTGCCCGAGCCCGACGCGCCGATGAGGCCGAGCGCCTCGCCGGGCGCGATGCGCAGGTCGATTCCTCGCACGACCTCGCGGGCGTCGGCGCCGCTGCCGAAGCCGATGCGCAGGCCCTGAACTTCGAGCGTCATCGCGGCCTCCTCGACTCGGCCTCGACACACCGGCCAAAGCGGCGCAGCGGGCCCTGAACTTGAAGCGTCATCGCGATCTCCTCGCCTCGGCCTCGACAAAGCGGCCGAGCAGCGTGCCGGTGACGGCGACGAGCGCGATCGCGGCGCCAGGGAACACCGACATCCACCAGCCGCCGGCCGGCAGATACGTCGCTCCGGCGTTGAGCATGGCGCCCCATTCGGCGCTCGGCGGCGGATCGCCGAGGCCCAAGTAGCTCAGCGCGGCGGCCCAGACGACGGCCTGGCCGATGCCGAGTGTCGCGAGTGCGAACAGCGGCGCGAACGCGTTCGGTAGCACGGTGTGCCACAGCCGCCAGCCCCAGCTTCGTCCGAGAATCCGGTCGGCTTCGACGTAACCCGACTCGCGCACGCGCAGCAGTTGCGAGCGCAGCATCCGGGCGTAGCCGGGCGCGGTCGCGAGGCCGACGGCGATCGTCGCGGGCACGACGCCGGGGCCCGTGAGTGAGAGCAGCAGCAGCGCGAGCAGGATGCCCGGCAGTGCGTAGAGCGTTTCGACGAGCCGCGTCGAGAGCCAGTCGCCGACGCGGCCGCCGAACGCCGCGACAAGCGCGAGGAGGGTGCCGAGTGCGAGGCCGATCACGGTCGCGACGACGCCGATCGTGAGCGAGCGGGCCGCGCCGTGCACAACGCGAGTATAGATGTCGCGACCCGACTCGTCGGTGCCGAACGGATGCGCGAGGCTCGGGGCCTGATACGCCTGCGCCGGGTCGATGTCGAGTGGGCTGCCCGGCGCGAGCAGCTGCGGCGCGAGGGCCGCGACGACGTACCAGGCGGCGACGATGAGGCAGAGCAGAATGCCGGCGCGCATGCCGCGGCTGGATGCACGCAGCCGCTGAGCGGGAATCGAGGCGGTGATCGGTGGCACGGTCATGCGCGGGCCTCCTTCGCCGGCGGCAACACGGCTCGCTCGAGCACGTCGGTGGCGAGCGTCACGACGACATAGGCGACCGCGACGACGATGAGCACGCCCTGCACCATTGGCACGTCGCGCGCGAGCACCGCGTCGACGAGCGCGCGGCCGAGACCGGGGCGCGCGAAGAGCTGCTCGACGACGACGGCACCCGACACGAGCGAGCCGAAGGCCCAGCCGGTGAGGCCGATCGCGGGCACCGCCGCGCGTCGCAGCAGGTGGCGCAGGAACACGCCGGCCCGGGTCTCGCCGCGGGCCCGCGCCGCGAGCACGTACGGCTCCTCGAGCGTCGCGACCAGGGCATCCCGCATGACCTGCGCGAGGTAGCCGCCGAGCGGCAGCGCGAGCGTGAGGGCGGGCACGATGAGGCCGCCGAAGCCGGGGCCCGAGATCGCGACCGGCAGGCCCAGGCCGGTCGCGAGCAAAGAAATAAGGAGCGCGCCGAGCCAGAAGGGGGGGAGCGCCGAAGCGATGATGCCGATGAAGTCGGCGGCGAGCGCCGAGCCGCGGCCGCCGCGCACCGACCACCAGGCGAGGCCGAGCGCAAAGAACCAGCCGAGCACGAGCGCGAGCGAGGCGAGCGCGAGTGTGCCGGGTACGAGTTGGCCGACGACGTCGGCGACGTCGCGGTGCAGCCGGTAGCTCTCGCCGAGGTCGCCGCGCAGCAGCTGGCCGAGATAGTTCAGGTACTGCTGCCCGAGCGGCAGGTCGAGTCCGAAGTCGGCGCGGGCCTGCGCGATCGCCTCTTCCGAGGCGTTCGAACCGGGGCCGCCGAGAATCGCGGTGACCGGGTCGCCGGGCACGGCGCGCACCGCGAAAAAGGTAAAGGTGACGACCGCCCAGACGACGACCGCGGCCGCGACGAGCCGGCCGGCGACCCGCAGGCCGATGCGTCGCCACGAACGCCCCGTCGGCGGCACCCGGGTGGGCGCCGCCGATGGGGCGTCGGTGGTGACGGTCACGTGCTACGAGGCGATGACGACGTTCGTGAACGTGACGAGGTTGAGCGACGGGTCGAGGCGGAAACCCTGCACCGCGTCGCGGTAGGCGAACTGCACCGTCTGGTCGTAGAGCGGCACGACATAGTAGTTCGCGACGAGGTACGCCTGCACCTGCGCGTAGAGCTCGGCGCGGGCGGTTTCATCGGTCGTCGAGCCGGCTTCGTCGAGCATTGCGTCGATGTCGGCGTCGGCGAGTCCGGTGTTGTTCGCATGGTAGCCACTCGGCGCGGGGGTGTTGCCGTCGGAGTGGTAGACGATGCGCAGCACGTCGGCCGACGACTTCGAGTACGGCGCGATGATCGCGTCGAAGTCCCACTCGCCGCTCGCGGCGTACCAAGAAGAGATGTCGAGCTGTTCGATCTGCACGTCGAAGCCGATCTTCGCGGCCGACGCGGCGATCTGCTCGACGAGCGAGACCTCGGCGGGAATCGACTGGTTTGTCGAGAGCGGGAAGCTGACGGTGAGCGGCTCGCCGTCCTTGAGGCGAATGCCATCGTCGTTGCGCTCGGTGTAGCCGGCCTCGTCGAGCAGCTCGTTCGCCCGGTCGGGGTCGGCCGCGAGCACGGCCGAGAAGTCGGTGCCGTCGTACGACTCGACCGCCTCGGGCAGCGCCGACGAGAGCGGCGAGTAGGCGCGGTCGAGCGTGCCGAAGTAGAGCGACTCGACGGCCGCGTCGATGTCGGTCGACACCGCGAACGCCTCGCGCACCTTCGGGTCGTCGAACGGCGCGCGGGTCGAGTTGAGCTCGATGCGCGCGGTCGTGCCGGGGCGCGCCGCGACGACGGTTTCGTAGCCCGCCTCGTCGCTGAGCTGGCTCAGGGTGTCGGGCTGCACCTGGTCGATCACGTCGACTTGGCCCGCCTGCAGGGCGGCGGCGCGGGTCGCGGCGTCGGGGATGAACCGCCACTCGAGGCGCTCGAGGCGCGAGCCCTCGTCGGGCAGAATCTCGCCCGGCATGTTCGCCTGGTGCGTCTCGTTGCGCACGAGCGTCACCTGGTTCTGGCGCTCCCACGAGTCGACCTTGAAGTAGCCGGTGCCGATCGGGTCCTCGCAGTTCGCGTCCTGCCCGCGCTCGAGGCCGGCGGGCGACATGATCGCGAGCCAGGTCTGGGCGAGGGATGCGGTGAGCGCCGAGTCGGGGGTGTTGAGGCGGAACTCGACGGTCGAGTCGTCGGTCGCGACGATCTCGTCGACCTTCGCGAGGGCGAGGATGCCCGTCGACGAGGCCGTGTCGGGGTCGCGCACGTGCTCCATGTTCGCCACCACGGCATCCGCGTCGAACGGCGTGCCGTCGGAGAACTCGATGCCCTGCTTCAACGGCACCGTCAGCGTGAGGCCGTCGTCACTCACCGAGGAGGACTCGGCGAGCCAGGGCACGATGTCGCCGTTGTCGTCGCGGGCGAAGAGCGACTCGAGCACCTGGTGGCCAAGCTCGGCCTGAGGCCAGTTGCCGCCGACGTGCGGGTCGAGGCAATCGGGCTCCGACTGGCCGGTCGCGTAGACGAGGGTGGTGGTGGAGGCTTGTGCGGAGCAGGCGGCGAGGGGCGCAAGAAGCGCGAGACCCGTAGCCACGGCGAGCGCACGCCGAAGAGGAGCAGGCATAGCTCCCAGCCTAGCGGTTTGTAGACCGTGTATAGAAACGGCGAATTGCGCTCTGAGCGTTAAAAGCGGCAGTAGTCGACGAGGTCGTTGATGCGGTCTTCCACCGCGTCGGCGCCGTCGGCGATCTGGTCGAACTCGAGCAGAATCGTGCCGTTGTCCATCACTCGCTCGATCGTGTCGACGAGGTCGGCGCCCTCGACCGCGACCTCGTTGAGCATCCCCTCGAGCTCGACGTCCTCCGCGACATCGCGGAGGTCTTCGATGTAGCCGATCGCGACGCGCATGCGGTCGAGCGTCGCGTACGGGTCGTCACCGAAGTTCTGCGCGGCCTCCGATACGATCTGGTTCGCGTAGGCAAGATCGCTCTCGATCGTCGCGCACGAGACCGAGGTCGGCGCTGGGTGCGTGTTCGTCGGCAGAACGGTGCCGCCGTCGACGACGCCGGTGGGCGGTGAGACATTGCAGCCAACGAGCAGCGTGGCGGTCGCGGCGAGGGTGGCGACGACAGTGAGGGTGCGGCGAGACGAAATCATTGCTCCCTATCTTCCTATGCCGCCGAGCTGCAGTAGTCGCTCACCGCGGTGACGGCGTCGCCAACCTCCTGCGCCTGCTGCTGCAGTTCGCCAAGATCGCTCAGCCCCGAGCCACTCGACACGCTCGACACGAGTTCGCCGATCGCGGTCTCGACCGCCTCCATGCGCGTGCGCAGCTCGGGATCGGTCGTGCTGTCGGTGAGCTGGGTGACGCGCTCGGAGAGCTGCTGGAGCTCAGCAATGAATCCCTGCGGGTCGGTCAGCGCCGACTCGGCCGCCGTGCTGAGGTCGGAGCCGATGCGCTCGAGCTCGCTGCCGATGTTCGCGCAGGTGATCTCGCTCGGAACCGCCTGCTGCGTCGTCTCGCGCTCGCCGCCCGACTCGGGGCCGACGGCGCCGCACGCCGTGAGGGCGAGGAGCGAGATGCCGGCCGCGAGGCCGGTCAGCGCGCGGGAAACGCTGCGCATGGTATTCCTCCAAAAGTGATGCTGGTGCGCCCGATAGCATCGCATACGAACACGAGAGAACACGGAGTCATGCATGTCGCAGCGCAAGGGCCGCATCGGTCGTCCCGCGGCCTCGAGCCGCGTCACGCTCGAGGAGGCCGCGGGGGAACTCGCCCTCGAGCAGGGGTGGGACGCGATTTCAGTGAACGACATCGCGACGCGCGCCGGCGTAAGCCGCTCCTCGTTCTTTAACTACTTCACCGCGAAGTCTGACGTGCTCTGGTCGACCTTCGACGAGGCGGCGGACGCGGGCACCTCGCTGGTCGACGTCGTCGAGCGCCTGCAGGTCGCGGGCCCGCCGGCCGCGCTCACGCACGCCGAGGCGATGGGCGCGCAGAACGCCATCGCCGAGACGGCGCTGAGCCGCGCGCGCCGACTCGTGCGGCACATCGCACCTCACCCGCAGGACGCGGGCGAGCGCATCCGCGCCGAGATGGGCGCGCTTGGTGTCGTGCTCGTCTTCGTCGACTGGGCCGGCGACGGCGTCACCCGCGGCGCGCTCGCCGAGCGCATGGATGCGGTGCTCGGCACCCAGTGGCGCGCCGAGTAACGCGCGCGTCGGCGACGAGCGTCGGTGCGGGTGCAACGGCAGTGGCGGTGTCAACCGTCGGGCCTGTGCCGACTGTAGGGGCTGTGTCTACTGTAGGGAAAACTGCATTGGCGGCACCCGCCCCGCCTCGTAGCGTTACGGGCATGAAGATCACCCCCGCGCGCCTGCTGCTGTCGGCAGGTCACCTCGTGCTCGAGGCCACCGTGGTGCTCGGCATGCTGTTCGCCGCGCTGGTGCTCGCGCAATCGGTGGGGTGGGCGATCGGCACGACGTTCGCGTACGTCGCGGCGACCCTCGTGTTGCTCGCGGTGATCGCGGTCGCCTCGCCCTGGGTGCTCGCTGGCGCGGCGCGAGTGCAGGAGCGCTTCGGACGCGAGACGTACGGCCTGGCCGTGCCCGAGCATCCGGTGCGCCGCGGCGGGAGTGGCGAGGAGTTCTCAGTGTCGGCGAGCACGCTCGCGCAGTTCGCCGACCGGCGCAACTGGTGGGGCTTCGCAAACGCCGTCGTCGCGGTCCTCACCGGCACCGCGGTGCTGCTGCTCGCGATGGCCATCGGCATCGGGGTGGGCTACCTCGTGCGGGCGATCGCGCACCCTTCGGACGTCGTCGCCGTGTTCACGGTGCCGGTGGACCGGGGCACCGTGATCGGCGTTGCGATCGGCGCGATCGTCGTCGGCCTCGGGCTCATCGTCGGCGGCCGAGGAGCTCATCGACGAGGCGATTCGCACGACGAAGCTGAGCATCGGTGACCTTCGCGCGCTCGTGCGGGGCATGCGCCCCGCGATTCTCAGCGACCGCGGCCTCGACGCCGCCCTCTCGGCGCTCGTCTCGTCAAGCGCGGTGCCCGTGCGGCTCGTCAACGAGGTCAGCGACCGCGCTGACGTGACGACCGAGCTCGTCGTCTACTTCGCCGTCGCCGAGTCGGTGACGAACGCGATGAAGCACTCGGGCGCGACGAACATCGACGTGCGCATCTGGCGCAGCGAGCACGGCCTGCGCGCCGACATTCGCGACAACGGGCACGGCGGGGCGCAGCTCACGCCGGGCGGCGGCCTGCAAGGCGTGCGCGAACGCGTCGCCGCGGCGGGTGGTTCGATGGTCTTTTCAAGCCCCGCTGGCGGCCCGACCGAGATTGAGGTGATGGTGCCATGCGCGTCGTAGTGTGCGAAGACCACGCGCTGCTGCGGGAGGGCCTCGTGCGCCTGCTGCAGGAGGCCGGCCACGAGGTGGTCGCGACGCTGTCGGATGCGCGCGGGCTCACCGAGGCGGCGGCCGACGCCGACATCGCGGTGCTCGACGTGCGCATGCCGCCGACGTTCACGAACGAGGGCGTGCTCGCGGCACTCGAGCTGCGGCGCGAGCGCCCCTGCTTCCCGGTGCTCGTGCTCTCGCAGTACGTCGAGGAGCGCTACGCGACCGAGCTCATCCGCCAGCCCGGCGCCGGGCTCGGCTACCTGCTCAAAGACCGCGTCGCCGACATCGACGTGTTCCTCGACGCGCTCGAGCGCATCCACGCCGGCGAGCACGTGCTTGACGAGGATGTGATTGCCCAGCTGCTCGCGCGGCGCACGAACGACGACCGGCTCGCGGCGCTCTCGCCGCGCGAGCGCGAGGTGCTCGGGCTCATGGCGCAGGGCCGCTCGAACGCCGAGATCGCGGCGCAGCTGTTCGTGTCGAACGGCGCCGTCGAGAAGTTCAGCGCGCAGATTTTCCAGAGGCTCGACCTCTCGACCGACCGCGCGGGCAACCTCCGGGTGCAGGCCGTGCTCACGTATCTCGAGGTCGAAGCGAGGCAGCCATGATGACTCCCGCCATTCACCCGCGCGCAGGCTGGGCCGCGCGCATCCTCGCCGCCGTCGGCATCCTGATCGTGCTCGCCGGCGCGACGATCGCCGGTGTCTCGGCGTATGGCGCATCCCGCGAGTTCGACGTGACGAGCACCGTCGAGCTGCCCGTGGTGCAGCACATCGAGCTCGAACTCGGCACGGTGTCGACGCTCTCGGTCGAGCGCGACAACGAGATCAAGCGGCCGACGCTCGAGGTGTACGGCACCGGCATCGACGGTCAGGGGCCATTCGAGGTCGACACGTCGGCAGAGGGCACGCTGCGCATCACCTCGACCGAGCAGGAGCCGATGCCGTGGCGGAGCGACGGGTATGCCATGGCGACCGGCGTGCTGCTGCTGCCGAGCGACATGGCGGCGGGGCTCGAGATCACCGCGTCGCTCGCCGACGACGCCAACCTCTGGCTCAACACCGACGCCGAGCGAGTGAGCGTCACGGTCACCGGCCCCGGCTGGGCCGACGTGCGGGGCGACATCGACACCCTCGAGCTCGCTGGACCGACCGCGACGTTCAGCGCACGCGGCGAGATTCGCTCGCTCACGGCCTCGGCGGCGTCGGTCGACGTGAACTTTGCCGGCGTCGCGCCCGAGCGGGCGACGCTCGACGTCGACTTCCTCACCCTGGCGGGGCTGCCCCAGTCGACGCCGCTCGCCCTCACCGCGCCCGACTGGCTCGTCGAGCGCTTCGGCCAGGTCGGCTACCAGGTCGATGCGGATGCGCCGAACGCGATCACGATCGGCGACCCGCTGCCCGAGGAATCGTTCGTCTGGGGCGACGAGTCCTGGTAGCGGCGGCCGCCCGCCGGCGGCTAGACTTGGCCGCAGTGACGATGATCCGCCATCAACGGGGAGTCTTCGGAAGAACGGCCGCCCGCGGCCAAGTAGAACCGAACGGGTAGGCCCGAAACAGCCGTAACGAAGTGGCAGCGCACGCTGCAATCGGGGTGGTACCGCGCGAAAGCGCCCCTGGGCCTGGCAAACCAGTCATCTGCAGGAGACCACCCATATGAGCGCGACGTACCCCAAGTCCTCCGCCTCGGCGTTCGGCGCCGATGTGCCCGCATCGCCCTCGTTCCCGAACCTCGAGCAGCAGGTGCTCAAGTTCTGGGGCAGCGACAACACCTTCCAGGCGTCGATTGATCAGCGCGAGGGTGCCGAGGAGTGGGTGTTCTATGACGGCCCGCCGTTTGCGAACGGCCTGCCTCACTACGGGCATCTGCTCACGGGCTACGCGAAGGACGTCTTCCCGCGCTACAACACGATGCGCGGCAAGCAGGTCAACCGCGTCTTCGGCTGGGACACCCACGGGCTGCCCGCCGAGCTCGAGGCGATGAAGCAGCTTGGCATCACGACGAAGGACGAGATCGAAGAGATGGGCGTCGCGGAGTTCAACCGCGAGGCGCGCGAATCGGTGCTGCGGTACACGCAGGAGTGGCAGGACTATGTCGAGCGCCAGGGCCGCTGGGTCGACTTCGACAACGGCTACAAGACGCTGAACATCACCTACATGGAGTCGGTGATCTGGGCGTTCAAGCAGCTCTACGACAAGGGCCTCGCCTACGAGGGCTTCCGCGTGCTGCCGTACTGCTGGAACGACGAGACGCCGCTGTCGAACCACGAGCTGCGCATGGACGACGACGTCTACCAGGATCGCCAGGACAACACGGTCACCGTGTCGTTCCCGCTCACCGGCGCCCGCGCATCCGAGCTCGGCCTCGAGGGCGTTTCGGCGCTCGCGTGGACGACGACGCCGTGGACCCTGCCGACGAACGCCTCGCTCGCCGCCGGCCCCGACATCGTCTACCTCGCGGTGCCGACCGCCGACGGCTCGGCCACCTACCTGCTCGCCGAGGCGCGCATCCCCGCCTACCTCAAAGAGCTCGGGTACGAGAAGGCCGAGGATGCGGCGGCCGCGTCGACCGCGCGCGTGCTCGGCGCCGATCTCGCCGGCGTCACCTACGAGCCGCTGTTCGACTTCTACACCGACACCGCGAAGTGGGGCACCGAGAGGGCCTGGCAGTTCCTCGTCGACGACTACGTCACGACGAGCGACGGTACGGGCATCGTGCACCAGGCGCCCGCCTACGGTGAGGACGACAAGCGGCTCAACGACGCCGCGGGCATCCCGACCATCCTCTCGCTCGACGCGGGCGGCAAGTACCTCGCCGACGTGCCGCTCGTCGCCGGCCTGAACTGGCAGGACGCGAACAAGCCGCTCGTGCAGGAGCTCAAGGCGCGCGGCCGGCTCGTGCAGCAGAAGTCGTACGTGCACTCGTACCCGCACTGCTGGCGCTGCAAGCAGCCGCTCATCTACAAGGCCGTCTCGAGCTGGTTCGTGCGGGTCACCGAGTTCCGCGACCGCATGGTCGAGCTCAACGAAGACATCACCTGGGTGCCCGAGAACGTGAAGCATGGCCAGTTCGGCAAGTGGCTGCAGGGCGCCCGCGACTGGTCGATCTCGCGCAACCGCTACTGGGGCTCGCCGATTCCCGTGTGGAAGAGCGACGACGACAACTACCCGCGCGTCGACGTGTACGGCTCGCTCGACGAGCTCGAGCGCGACTTCGGGGTGCGGCCGACCGACCTGCACCGCCCCGCGATCGACGAGCTCGTGCGCCCGAACCCCGACGACCCGACCGGCAAGTCGATGATGCGCCGCATCCCCGACGTGCTCGACGTGTGGTTCGACTCGGGCTCGATGCCATTCGCGCAGGTGCACTACCCGTTCGAGAACGGGCCGTGGTTCGACACGCACTCGCCCGCCGACTTCATCGTCGAGTACATCGGGCAGACACGCGGCTGGTTCTACATGATGCACGTGCTCTCGACCGCGCTGTTCGACCGCCCGGCGTTCTCGAACGTCATCTCGCACGGCATCGTGCTTGGCTCGGACGGCCGCAAGATGTCGAAGTCGCTGCGCAACTACCCCGACGTGAACGAGGTGTTCGACCGCGATGGCTCCGACGCGATGCGCTGGTTCCTCATGTCGAGCTCGGTGCTGCGCGGCGGCAACCTCATCGTGAGCGAAGAGGGCATCCGCGAGTCGACGCGGCAGTTCCTGCTGCCGCTGTGGTCGACCTACTACTTCTTCACCACCTACGCGAACACCGCGAACGGGCCGGATGCGCCGGGGTACGAGGCGCAGTGGCGCGCCGACTCGCAGCACGTGCTCGACCGGTACATCCTCGCGAAGCTCGGCGAGACGATGCGCGGCGTGCAGGCCGACCTCGACGAGCTCGACGCCTCGAACGCGACCCAGCGCCTGCGCGACTTCGCCGAGGTGCTCACGAACTGGTATGTGCGCCGCTCGCGCGACCGCTTCTGGGAGGGCCTCGAGGGCGACAACGCCGAGGCGAACCGCGACGCGTTCGACACGCTCTTCACGGTGCTCGAGACGCTCTGCCGCGTCGCCGCGCCGCTCGCGCCGTTCGTCACCGAGACGATCTGGAAGGGCCTCACCGGCGGCCGCTCGGTGCACCTCGAAGACTGGCCCGACGCCGACGCGTTCCCCGCCGACGTCGAGCTCGTGTCGTCGATGGATGCGGTGCGAGAGATCGTCTCGGCCGGCCAGGCCCTGCGCAAGCAGCACCAGCTGCGCGTGCGCCTGCCGCTGCACCGCCTCACCGTGCTCACCGAGCGCGCGGGCGAGCTCGAGGGCTTCGCGTCGATCGTCGCCGACGAACTCAACGTGCGCGAGGTGCTGCTGCAGCCGCGCACCGACGAGGCCGCCGCGGCCTACGGCGTCTCGCGCGTGCTGCGCGTGAACGCGCGCGCCGCCGGGCCCCGCATCGGCAAGCTCGTGCAGCAGGCCATTAAGGGCTCGAAGTCGGGCGACTGGCAGCAAGATGACGAGGGCAACGTCGTCGCCGGCGGCATCGCGCTCGAGCCGAGCGAGTACGAGGTCGACCTCCAGGTCGCCGACTCGCAGGGCACCGACGTGCTCGGGCTGCTGCCGAACGGCGGCATCCTCGTGCTCGACGCCGAGGTGACCGGCGAGCTTGCCGCCGAGGGTACGGCCCGCGATGCCGTGCGCGCGGTGCAGGATGCTCGTAAGGCCGCCGGGCTCGAGGTGAGTGACCGCATCCGCCTGCGCCTGCGCGCCGACGACGCGTCGGTGGCTTCGCTCGAGGCGAACCGCGATCTGCTCGCGGGCGAGACGCTCGCCACTAGCCTGGAGATCACGGGCGGCGCCGCGCCCGACCCGGCGCGCGCATCCGTGGCTCACAGCTACGGTGCCCTCGAGATTGAACTGGAGAAGGCATGAGCGATGACCGCAATCGCGACGAGTCCGACGACAACCTCCCCGAAGAAGAGCTGACCGCCGAAGACATCGCGAAGCTGCTTGGCGGGGCGCCGTTCGACGACGGCCTCGACTTCGACACCGACTTCGCCGACGACTTTGCCGCCGAGGAGGTGCGCCTCAGCGACCGCGAGGCCGAGGAGCGCCGCCGCCTCGAGCAGACCGACTGGCGCGAGGAGGCCGACGCCGTCTTCGACGAGCTCATGGAGCGCGTCGGCGAGGGCCAGCCGCAGCCGCGGCTCGCGCCCACGCGGCGCGCGTGCGAGCTGCTCGGCGACATTCACCGCGCGTGGCCGATGATTCACGTCACCGGCACGAACGGTAAGTCGTCGACCGCGCGCATCACCGAGTCGCTGCTGCGCGCCCACGGGCTGCGCACCGGCGTGCTCACGAGCCCCCACCTCGTGCGACTCAACGAGCGCATCGGCATCGACGGCGCGCCGATTTCCGACGAACGCCTCGTCGCGAACTGGCGCGACATCGAGCCGTTCCTCGCGATCGTCGACGCCGAGCTCGAGGAGGCCGGCGAGGTTCGCCTGACGTTCTTCGAGGCCCTCACGGTGCTCGCGTTCGCGTGCTTCGCGGATGCGCCGGTCGACGTCGCCGTCGTCGAGGTCGGCATGGGCGGAGAGTGGGACTCGACGAACGTCGCCGACGGCTCGGTGTCGGTGTTCACCCCGATCTCGCTCGACCACACGGGCCGCCTCGGCTCGACCGTCGCCGAGATCGCGCGCACGAAGTCGGGCATCATCAAGCCCGGCGCCTCGGTCGTGTCGGCCGCGCAGCCCGCCGAGGCCGCCGCCGAAATCGCCGCGGCAGCCGAGCGGCTCGAGGCGAAGCTCTACGTCGAGCCGACCGACTTCGCCGTCACCGCCGACCACATGGCGGTCGGCGGCCGACTCATCTCGGTGCGGGGCCTCTCTGGGCAGTACGACGACTTGCCGCTCGCGATCGCGGGCGACTACCAGGCCCACAACGCGGCGCTCGCGCTCGCGGCAGTCGAGGCATTCTTTGGCGGCGAGCGCGAGCTGCTCGCCGAGAACGTCGAGGCAGGCATCGCCGAGGCGCTCTCGCCCGGCCGGCTCGAGCTGGTTGGTGCATCCCCGGCCGTCGTCATCGATGCCGCGCACAACCCGCACGGGGCGGCACACCTGGCGCAGGCCGTCGCCGAGACGTATGCCTTCGACCAGCTCACGCTCGTGCTCGCCGTGCTCGAAGACAAGAACGTCGAGGGCATCGTGCGCCCGCTCGCGACGATCGCCGATCGCATCATCGTGACGCAGTCCGACTCGCCGCGCGCGATCGATGCCTACGACCTCGCCGAAATGGTGCGCGACGTGCTCGGTGAGGAGCTCGCCGAGCAGAAGCAGGTGCGCGTCATCGACCGGTCTGAGGATGCGCTGCTGCAGGCACGAGCCGAGGCCGCCGCATTCGAGCTCGGCGAGGACGACCACGGACTGCCGCAGTCGGCCGGCGTGCTCGTGACCGGCTCGATCACGCTCATCGGCGAGGCGTACGCGCTCGCGCACGAGGGCGGCTGGAAGTTGCCGCCAGAAGACACGGGGGAGTAGGCGTGGCGCGAAGGTATCGCACCGTCACCGAGCAGCTCGGCTCGATTCTCATTGCGTTCGAGGTGATCTCGGTCGCGCTCGTCGCCCTCGCGCTGTTCGGGCTGCGCGCGCTGCCCGCCGGCACCGCGCTTGGTGGCGGGGCAGTGTTCGTGCTCGCGTTTGTGGCCGGCGTGTATTTCTTGCGGTTCAACTGGGGTCGCTGGTACGTGCTCGGGCTGCAGGTTTTGCTCACCCTCGGCGGGTTCCTCGACTCGATCGTGTTCATCGTCGGCGGGCTGTTCTTGGCCGTCTGGCTGTTCTGCATGATCCGCGGCGGCAAAATCGACGCCGAGCGTGCCCCCGTCATCGCCGAGTTCGAACGCGCCCTCGCGGCGGGCGAGATTGACGAAACCGGCGCCCCGCTTGACGACACTGGCGCCCCGCGCGCCGCAACCACCACCGACTAACGTCGACAGCGATATCCGCTGCAACGAATAGGAGCAGGAATGACCGAACAGACCCTCGTTCTCGTGAAACCCGATGCCGTTCGCCGCAACCTCATCGGCGAGGTGATCGCCCGCATTGAGCGCAAGGGCTACGTCGTCACCGACCTCCGCTACGTGAGCGCCACCCGCGAGCTGCTCACCGAGCACTACGAGGAGCACGTGGGCAAGCCGTTCTTCGAGCCGCTCGTCGAGTTCATGATGTCGGGCCCGACCGTCGCCGTGCGCGTTGAGGGCAACGGCGTCGTTGAGGGCTTCCGCTCGCTCGCCGGTGCCACCAACCCGACGACCGCCGCGCCCGGCACGATCCGCGGCGACCTCGGTCGCGACTGGGGCAAGGCCGTCATCGAGAACATCGTGCACGGCTCGGACTCGACCCTGTCGGCCGAGCGCGAGCTCGGCATCTGGTTCAAGTAACGCTGCTCGCGCCAACCCGAATGGTGGCGCCCGGGCCCCCGCCCCCCCCCGAGGGCGGGGGGCCCCCCCCCGGGGGGGGTGGGGGG
>NZ_JASCYH010000031.1:0-32618 GCF_030011715.1 Gulosibacter sediminis
TTCCCTCTCCTCCACTCGCGAAGAACGGGTGAGTGGTCGCTTTTTGTAGTTCTGGCGGTGCCAGAACTACAAAAAGTGACCACTCAACCGTTCTAGGTGGCCGGGGTTAGGCCGTGGCGTAGGGGTTCGGAATAGCGGTGTACTTCGTGTAGAGGTACTCCTCGATGCCCTCGAACGACCCCTCCTTGCCGAGGCCCGACTGCTTCACGCCACCGAAGGGGGCGGCCGCGTTCGACAGCACGCCGACGTTGAGGCCCATCATGCCCGACTCGATGCGGTCCATCATGCGCTGGCCGCGGTCGAAGCTCTCGGTGAAGACGTACGACATGAGGCCGTACTCGGTGCCGTTCGCGAGCGCGACGGCCTCGTCCTCGGTCTCGAAGGTGATGATCGGCAGCACCGGGCCGAAGATCTCCTCGCGGAAGATCTTGGCGCCCTCGGTGATGTTCTTCAGCACGGTCGCCTCGAAGAAGTAGCCGTCGCCGTCGACCGGGCTACCGCCCGACACGACCTCGGCGCCCTGCTCCACGGCGTCGTCAACGAGCTCCTTGACCTTGTCGACGGCCTTCTGCTCGACGAGCGGGCCGATCACGACGCCGTCCTCGATGCCGGGGCCCATCTTGAAGTCGTTCACCTTCGCGGCGACGCGCTTCGAGAACTCGTCGGCGATCGACGCCTGCACGATGATGCGGTTCGCGGCGGTGCACGCCTGGCCGATGTTGCGGAACTTCGCGGCGATAACGCCCTCAACGGCCTTGTCCAGGTCGGCGTCCTCGAACACGACGAACGGGGCGTTGCCACCAAGCTCCATCGACGAGCGCAGCACCTTGTCGGCGGCCTTCTTCATAAGACCGATGCCGACCGGGGTCGAGCCGGTGAACGAGATCTTGCGGAGGCGGTCGTCCTCCATGATCGCGTTCGTGACGCCGCCGGTGTTGCGGGTGGTGATGACGTTGACGACGCCCTTCGGCACGCCGACCTCTTCGAGCACCTTGGCGAAGTAGAGGGTGGTGAGCGGCGTGAGCGACGCCGGCTTCACGATGACGGTGTTACCCGCCGCGAGCGCGGGGGCAATCTTGCGCGTCGCCATGGCGAGCGGGAAGTTCCACGGGGTGATGAGGAAGCAGGGGCCGACCGGGTGGTGCGACACGAACATGCGCTGCGTGCCCTCGGGGTTCTCGGCGTAGCGGCCGATGATGCGCGGCGCCTGCTCGGAGAACCAGCGGAGGAACTCGCCACCGTAGTTCACCTCACCCTGCGCCTCGGCGAGGGGCTTGCCCATCTCGAGGGTCATGAGCAGCGCGAACTCGTCGCGGCGAGCCATGACCTCGTCGAAGGCCTTACGCAGCAGCTCGGCGCGGGTGCGGGCGGGCGTGCGCGCCCACTCGTCCTTGACCGCGACCGCGGCATCGAGGGCAGCGATGCCCTGCTCGACGGATGCGTTGGCCACGCGGACGAGTTCGGCACCGGTAGCGGGGTTGTTCACGACGAACGCGTCGCCGCCCTCGCCGTCGACCCACTCGCCGCCGATGAGCAGCTGGGTCGGAACCTTCGCGAGGAGCTCTGCCTCAGTTGGGTAGGTCATCTATGACTCCAATTCGTTGCGCTGGTATCTGGACGCGAATCACGCGCTCACGCGTCCTTCGACGGTACACCGCGAAGGTTCCGCGGCCGCTGGTGTTGCCGCACGCATCCGTTCCGGATCTTTGTGCGAAACCACAACGGTTTGCGCGCATGCCAAACTAGCGACATGGCCCCCACCACCGCGAACCGACAGACGTCTTCGCACGCGCAGACGCTTTCCCGCGGCATCCGGGCGCTTGAGGTGCTCGCGGAGGCCGGCCGGCCGATCTCGATCGCCGATCTCGCCGGCGCCCTCGACGTGCACCGCTCGGTGGCCTACCGCATCCTGCGCACGCTCGAGGACCACGGCCTCGTGCGCCGCGACTCGCAGGGGCTCATCCGCCTCGGCCCGCGCATGGCCCAGCTCGCGCGCGGCGTGCAGCGCGACCTGCAGACCGTCGCGCTGCCCGAGCTCACCGACCTCGCGAACCGTTTCGCCGTCACCGCGTTCGTCGGCCTGCTCGACGACGACGACATCGTCACCCTCATGAGCGTCGAGCCACGGATCGCGTCGACCTCGGTCGCGCAGCGCCCGGGCAGCCGGCATCCCGTCACGGCCGGCGCGGCTGGCCTCGCGGTACGGATGCAGATGGACGGGCTCGACCTCGACGACGAGGACATCCGCGCGGCGCACCTGCGTGGCCACGCGACCTCGTCGAACGAGGCGGTGCCGGGCCTCTCGGCGCTCGCCGTGCCGCTCCCGCTCGCGGATGAGCAGCTCGCGTCGCTCGCCGTCGTATTCCTCAACTCGGGTGAGGAGCGCGACGAGGCCGCGATCGTCGCGGGCCTGCACGACGCGGCGCGCAGGATCTCGGCGGCGCTCGCGTAGCGAAGCGGAAAGCGTCGTTGCCCCGGGGGAACACGGCATCCCCGAGGCAACGGACTCTCTCGCACCTCATCGTTGTGGCACGAAACTCGCGGATCTTCGGGGGCCGAGCTAACCAGCGGGGGCGGTCACAATTTCGACTCGATTTCTGATCCTGTCCATAGTTTGCACCAAGATGCCGAATAGCACAAAGCCTGGCGTACATCATCACAAGCACGCCGATGCCGAGCAGGGTCGGAGGTGTCGATCAGCCTTCGGTCTGATTCGCACGCTCGGACTGCAATCCAGCGGATGACGACCGGGCGACCCGCGAAAACCTAGGCTGATGTCAGCCGGTTGGCGACCTGCATCCCGACCCCCAAAGAAGAGGAACATCATGTCGACTAAGAAACTGCGCATCCCTGGCATCCTCGCCGCCGTCGCGATCGCTGGGCTCGTGCTCACCGGTTGCCAGAGCGGCAACGAGCGCATCGAAGACCGCTCGAACACCGAGGCCGAGGCCGACGAGCAGGACACCACCGAAGAGACCACCGACACGACCGAGGAAACCACTGAGCCCGAGGAGTCGGACGAAGAGGAGTTCCAGGCTCCCGAAGAGCAGAGCGTCTTCGACATCACCGTCGGCGACTGCGTGACGCAGCCCGAGGAAGAGTCGTCCGAGTACCAGACTCTCGAGATCGTGCCTTGCACCCAGCCGCACGAGTACGAGGTGTTCTACGAGTTCGATGTGACTGACATCGACGAGTTCGACAAGACTGCAATTGAGAACCAAATTGCAGAACAGTGCTACGGCCAACCATTCGAGGACTTCATCGGCACCGCCTACGACCAGTCGACCCTCGGCGTGCAGTACCTCATGCCGACCCAGGGCAGCTGGGATGAGAACAACGACCGTCTCGTGAGTTGCATGGTCTACGAGGCCGACGACACCAACGAGACAACGCAGTCGCTCGAGGGCTCGCGCCTCTAACCCACCCCGACAAACAAAGCCCGCCCGGGCGAGGAACGAGCCTCACCCGGGCGGGCATTTTCGTACCTGATTACGCGGGCACGAGCGCCGACTTCAGCGTGAAGCCCGCTTCGGCCGCGGCGGCAGGGCTGACGGATGCGGCGGCCGCGGAGGCGAGCAGCTTGCGGGCGGCGACGTGGTCGGCCGGTTTGTTCACCGACTCGACGCAGACGAGCCGCTCCCCCGCGAACCGCAGCACCGAGAACTTGCCGGCGGCGAGATCGCCGAGCACGACCTCGGCGTCGGCCCCGTCGGCGAGACCCGTGATCTGCAGCTTTGCGCCAGCCTGGATCGACCAGAACCACGGCACCTCGTCGTAGTCGCTCGCGCCGTGCACGATGGCGCGGGCGACGTGGCGGCCCTGCTCGGTGGCGTTCTGCACCGACTCGATGCGCTGGAGTTCGCCCCGCGCATCGGGGAAGCGCGCGATGTCGCCGATCGCCCAGATGCCCGGCAGGCTCGTGCGCAGCGAGGCGTCGACGATGACGCCTCGGTCGACCGCGATGTCAGCGGATCTGGCTGCGCCGGTAAACATCGGGCAGTCGTCGACGCCGATGCCGGCGACGGTGAGGTCGGCGGGCCAGTCGGCGAGGTCGCGCTCGTCGGCGAGGTCGTCGACGCCGAACACGAACTCGACGCCGGCCGCGCGCAGGTGTGCGGTGAGCCAGTCAGCGGTCGTCGCCGAGGCCGAGCGGCCGAGCACGCGCGAGCCCCGGCTCAGCAGGGTGACGCGCTTGCCCTTCGTCGCGGCGACCGCGGCGAACTCGAGCCCGATGAATCCGCTGCCGACCACGACGACGCGCTCGGCCTCGGCGAGCCGACCGCGCAACGCCTCGGCGTCGTCGGCCGTGCGCAGCACGTGCGCGCGGGCAGACTCGCCCTCGGCGCAGCGCAGGCGCCGGGCGGGCGTGCCGACCGCGAGCACGAGCTCGTCGTAGGTGATGTGCGAGCGCTCGCCCCGCGCATCCGCGAGCTCGATCGCCCGCGCGCCCGGGTCGATGCCGCGCAGCTCGACCCCGAGGCGCAGCTCGATGCCGAGGCGCTCGTAGAACTCGGCGCCGCGCAGGGGCAGCGGCTCGTCGCCCGACGCGAGGCCGTCCTTCGACAGCGGCGGGCGCTGGTACGGCAGCCGGGTGTCGCGGTCGAGCAGCACGACGTCGCCGTCGAAGCCCTCGTCGCGCAGCGTCTCGGCCGCCTGCACGCCCGCGTGCCCGGCACCCACGATGACGACGCGCATCGCTACACCTGCGATTCGGGCAGGTCGACGGTGAGCTCGTCGAAGTCGCGGCCGGCGAGCAGCTGGCAGCCGAGGCGCGAGTTGTCGAGGCGATCCGAGGTGGTGCACTCGAGCATCTCGTCTTCGTCGTCGCTCACCTCGGGCAGGTCGACGCCCTCGGGCACGTAGACGTGGCAGGTGGCGCACATGGCCTGGCCGCCGCACTCGCCGACGATGCCGGCCACGTCGTTCTGCAGGGCGGCGCGCATGATCGAGGTGCCCTCGTCGACCACGACGGTGGCCGACGTGCCGTCGACGCGGCGGTAAGTAATGCTGGGCATTGGGGTGTCCTTTCGGAGAAGTAAGGGGGTGCGGGCCTAGGCGTCCCAGGTGATCGGCATGTGCGTCATGCCGCGGAAGACCCATCCCGTTTCGATGGCCTCCTGCTCGGGGTCGAGGCGCAGGCCCGGGAACTCGGCGAACAGCCGGGGCAGGGCGACGTCGGCGACCTGCGAGCGGGCGAGCCACGCGCCGGCGCAGAAGTGCACGCCGCCGCCGAACGAGAGGTGCGGCTGCTTCTCGCGGCCGAGGTCGTAGCGGTCGGCGTTCGCGAACACCGACTCGTCGCGGTTCGCCGAGAGGGCGACGACGCCGAGCTTCGCGCCAGCCGGCAGCACGGTGCCGCCGAGCTCGACCTCGCGGGTGGTCTGGCGCGGGTACATGCCGATCGGGGCGATCCAGCGCACGCCCTCCTCGAAGGCGTCCTTCCACGTGCGGGTGCCGTCGAGCACGGCGGCGCGCTGCTCGGGCTCGCCGAACAGGCCCATCATGATCGTCGTGATCGCGTCACGCGGCTCGTTGATGCCGCCGCCGATCGACATCTTGAGGTTCGCGCGGATGTTCGCGAGCGTCACCTCGTCGCCGTTCGACGTGTGGATGATGTTCGAGATGAGCGTGTCGTTCGGGTGCTCCCAGTAGTGCGCGATCATCTCGTCGAGGGCGGTGTTCACCTCGTCGTAGCTGCGCTTCGCCTCGGCCCACACCTCGGGGTCGTCGGCATAGTTGCCGGTGCCGTTGATCATCGTCTGTGACCAGCGGATCATGTCTTGGTCGGTCGCGTTCTCGAAGCCCATGACCCGGCGCAGGTTCTCGGCCGCGTAGGGCCCGGCGAAGTGGTGCACGAACTCGACGCCCGGGCCGACCTCGCGCAGCACGGCGGCGTAGCGCTCGTAGCTCTCCTCGAACACCTGGCGCCAGCTCGCCTTGATCGCCTTCGGCTTGAGCACATTGCCGTAGGTCGCCCGCTGAACGGCGTGGTTCGGGTCGTCCATGCGCAGCATCGAGTGGCCCATCGACTTCTTCATGAGCGAGCCGCGCTCGTTCGCCGTGAAGGTGTCGGGGTCGTTGTCGACGGTGTGCACGTCTTCGTAGCGCGTGACGAAGTAGCGTCCGGCCGCCGGCACGTACGGCACCGGATGCTCCTGGCGCAGCTTCGCGAACGTCGGGAACGGGTCGCGCGTGAGGTCCTCGAGCGTCACCCAGTCGGCGATGTACGTGCCGGGCAGCGGCTCAGGCGCCTCGTAGGGCGTGTGCTCGGGCTCGGCGACGGCGGTCGCAGAACCGGCAAAGAACGGGCAGGTCGCAGTCATGGTGTGCTCCTCGGACGTCGGTGTCACGGTGCGGTGGGGACGCGTCGGTGCGGCCCAGTACTGCAACAATTCCACCGCGAGAACCAAAGCAAAAGCACGGAGTTTCGTAGAACATCCCCTATTTGAATGATGTTATGGGAAGATCGAGCGCATGTCCGACTTCACGCTGCGCCAGCTCGAGTACCTCGTCGCCGTCGCCGAGCACGGCACCATCGCCGCGGCCGCCGCGAGCCTGCACGTTTCAGAATCGGCGGTCGCGACCGCGCTCACCCAGCTCGAGCGAAGCCTCGGCACGACGCTGCTCGTGCGCCGCCGCGCGCACGGTGTGCAGCTCACCTCTGAGGGCACCCTCGCCGTCCAGCGCGCGCGCTCGCTGCTCGTGCAAACGCAGGATTTCCAGGCGGAGTTCTCGTCGGTCGAGCTGCGCGGTACCGTGCACATCGCGACCTACCCGACGCTCGCACCCACGCTCGCGCCGCGACTCGTGCGCAAGCTCGAGGATGCGCATCCCGGCCTGCGCGTGCAGGTGTCGACGATGCCCGCATCGCGCCTGCAACAGGAGGTTGAGCACGGTCAGGTCGACCTCGGCATTTGCTACGGCTTCGACCTCGCCGGCGACTTCGAACGCAGGGTGCTGCGCCAGCTGCACGCCCACGTCGCGCTGCCACCCGACCACCGCCTCGCCGACGCCGAGCGCGTCGACCTGCGCGAGCTCGCCGACGAACCGTTCATTCGCTACGACCAGTCACCGAGCTGGGAGCACACGCAATCGGTGCTCGAGGCTGCGGGCATTTCTGTGAACACGCGCTTCTCGACCGACGGCTACGAGCTCGCGCGCTCGTACGTCGCGGCCGGCCTCGGCTGGAGTCTCTTCGTCATGCGCTCGCTCAACGAGGGCACGCGCGACGGCGGCCACATCGTCGTGAAACCAATTTCGCCGCCACCCACCCCGACCGAAGTCGTGGCGGTGTGGCGGCGAAACCGGCCGATGCGGCGGGTACAGCCGCTCATCGACGCGCTCGTGGCGCTCGTGCAGGAGGACGCGCGAACGCTACCGGAGCTTGGTTAGTTCGTCGGCGCCGTAGTACTCGACCATGATCGCCGAGGTCTCGGTGGGCAGGCGGTCGGGGTCGAACAGGTGATACCGGCCCGACTCCTCGAAGCCGACGTCGAGCGGAATGCCGCGGCGGTCGCGGAGCACGAGCACGGCGCTGAGCGAGATGAGGATCATGACGAGCAGGTACTGCGACACGGCCTGCGTCGTGCCGAACTGCGCGACGAGCGCGGCGGCGATGGTCGGGGCGAACGCGCCACCGAGGATCGCGCCGAGCGCGTACGAGATCGAGACGCCCGAGGTGCGCACCGAGGCCGGGAAGGTCTCGGCGTACCAGGCAGCCTGCGGGCCGTAGGTGAGGCCGAGGCCGACGGCGAAGATGACCATGCCGACCGTGAGCCAGAGCAGGTCGCCGGTGTTGACAAACCAGAACAGCGGGAACGCGAACAAGGCCATCCAGAGGAAACCGATGATGTACGTGTTCTTGCGGCCGATGCGGTCGGCGAGGTAGCCCGAGAACAGCGTCGCCACAAACCACATCGCCGCCGCGATGGTGACCGCGTTGAGCACGCTCGTGCGCTCCATCGCGAGCAGCCCCTCGGGGTTCGTCGAGTAGTTGAGGATGAACCCGCCGGTGATCATGTAGCCGGCCGCGTTATTGCCCGCGAAGACGAGGGCAAGCAGGATGACGAGCTTCCAGTGCTTTCGGAAGAGCTCGACGATCGGCATCTTGATGCGGTTGCCCGTCTCCTTCATCTCGGTGTAGACCGGCGACTCCTCGACCGACTGGCGCACGATGAAGCCGACGACGACGAGCACGATCGAGAGCAGGAACGGCACGCGCCAGCCCCACTCGTTGAACGCCTCACCGGGCGAGATAACGCCCGACATGAGGGCGAGCACGCCGGTCGCGAGCAGCATGCCGATCGGCACGCCGAGCTGCGGGAACATGCCGTAGCGGCCGCGCTTGTTGACCGGGGCGTACTCGACGGCCATGAGCACCGCGCCGCCCCACTCGCCGCCGGCCGAGACACCCTGCAGGATGCGCAGGAGGATGAGCAGGATCGGCGCGATGACGCCGACGTCTTCGTAGGTCGGCAGCACACCGATGAGCGTCGTCGCCGCGCCCATGAGCACGAGCGTGATGACGAGCATGAGCTTGCGGCCGAGGCGGTCGCCGTAGTGGCCGACGAGCGCCGCGCCGAGCGGGCGGAACAGGAACGAGATGCCGACCGTGAGGAAGGTGAGGATCTGGCCGAGCGTGCCGCCGACCTCGGCGAAGAAGAGCTGGTTGAACACGAGGCCGGCGGCGTTCGCGTAGATGAAGAAGTCGTACCACTCGATGGTGGTGCCGACGATGGTCGCGCCGACGACGCGCCGGCGTTCTTTCGCAGAGCGCTGCTCCGCGGAGGTTTCAGACATGGGGGACTCCTTTGTCAACCACGACGCAGCGTGGCTTGGTGAGGTTCGCTTCTTCGGCGATGAAACATGCGGGCGCTCGTCGACCGCGGAAGAAGTTGCCTGCTCAGTTTCCGTCGAATCGTATTTGAAATCAAATCTAATTCTGGGAGGATCTCCGGCCGCCTCTACGCTCGACTGGCTACGATGAGGGGCAAATGTCGCAGGCATGGATGGACACCGACGTCACCGAGGGCCCCGATGGTGCGCCCACCGGTGCTATTCACGTGCCCGGCGGCGGGCCCGACTCGTTCGGCCCGGTGAACCTCACGCTCGCGCAGTTTCAGGAGGAAGTAAACGCCTCGTTCGTGCCGCTCATCGTGACGAGCGGGCTCGGCGAGCGCTTCCGCGGCCGCATCAACGGCGTCAACGTGCACGGCGTCGGCTTCACCGACGTGCGCGCCGACCCGCAGCTCGTCGAGCGCACGCCGGAGCAGATTGCCGAGGCGACCGAGCACTTCTACAAGATCTCGCTGCACCTCGAGGGCACGGGCACGCTCCGCCAGGGCGGCCGCAGCGTCACGCTCTCCCCCGGCGACCTCGCGATCTATGACACCTCGGTGCCCTACGAGCTCGAGTTCACGCACCGCTTCCGCTCGCTCGTGATCATGCTGCCGCACGCGCGACTCAGCGTGCCGCACCGCCTCTCGTCGCAGTTCACGGCGATCCGGCTCGCCGGCTCGGAGGGGCTCGGCCGCGTGGTCTCGCCGTTTCTCGCCACCCTTGGCACGAACATGCACGAGTTGCGCGGCCCCGCGGGCGCGAAACTCGTGCAGAACGCGGTCGACCTGCTCGACACTCTGCTCTCGAACGAACTCGACCTCGTGAAGTTCGCCGCCGACCCGCACCTCTCGCTGCTGCAGCAGGTGCGCGACCGGATTGACGACAATCTGGGAGATCCGGGGCTCAGCCCGAACTCGATCGCCGCCGACGCGTTCATTTCGGTGCGCCACCTTCACAACCTCTTCCACGACCAGGGCCAGACGGTCGCGTCGTACATCCGCACGCGCCGCCTCGAGCGCACCTACCTCGACCTCACGAGCCCAGAACACGCGGATGTCTCGGTCGCCGCGATCGGCAGCCGCTGGGGCTTTAAGGACCCGGCCCACTTCTCTCGGGCCTTCAAACAGGCGTACGGCGAATCGCCCCGCGACGTGCGCCGGCACGCGCTCGGCCGCTAGCCGCGCATCCGCCCCCACCTTTCTCGTGGCGAAGGGCGCCCCACGTACAGTACGATTGGATCCAATCAGCAGATCAAGGGAGAGGCTGCATGGGACCCAACGACGCGACCCACACCACGACGGCACCACGCATCGACGAGCTCGAAGCGCTCGCCCGCGAGGGCCGCTGGCACGTCATCAACACCGTCACCGCCTCGAAGGCCGGCCATGTCGGCGGCCCGCTCTCGGCGATGGACCTGCTCGTCGCGCTCTACTTCGCGCAGCTGCGAGTCGACCCGGAGAACCCCCAGGACCCGGGCCGCGACCGCTTCATTCTCTCGAAGGGCCACAATGCGATCGGCCTTTACTCGGTGCTCGCGATGCGCGGATTCTTCCCCATCGACGAGCTCGCGACGTTCGACCACGGCGACTCGCGCCTGCAAGGGCACCCCGACATGCGGCTCACGCCCGGCGTGGACGCGTCGACCGGCTCGCTCGGCCAGGGCCTCTCAGCTGGCGCAGGCATGGCACTCGGCGCGAAGCGACTTGGATCCGATAACCACGTCTGGGTGATGCTCGGCGATGGCGAGATGGAAGAGGGGATGGTGTGGGAGACCGTACTCTCGGCGCCGCGCTACCGCCTCGACAACCTCACCGCGATCATCGACCTCAACGGCCTCCAGCAGTACGGCTGGCCCGCGAACGACGACGACCGCTTCGACCGCAGCGAGCCGCTCGGCCACGTCGACCTCGCCGCGGTGTTCGCCGGCTTCGGGTGGCACGTGCTCGAAATCGACGGGCACGACTTCGCCGAGATCCTCAACGCGTTCAGCACCGTCACCGAGGCCCGCGACCGCGACGGCCGCCCATCCGTGATTCTCGCGACCACCTCGAAGGGCCGCGGCATCTCGTTCACCGAGGGTACCTACGCGTGGCACAACGGCATCGCGACCCCCGAACAACTGGCGCAGGCGCGCCTCGACCTCAAGCAGGAGCAGGCATGACCGCGCAACGAAGTGTGTGGGGCGAGACCCTCGCCCGCCTCAGCGTCACCGATGAGCGCGTGATCGTGCTCGACGGCGACCTCGCCACCTCGACGAAGGCCGACACCGTCGCGAAGCAGAACCCGAAGGCGTTCGTGCAGGTTGGCATCGCCGAGCAGAACCTTGTCGGCATGGCCTTCGGCCTCGCGACGATCGGCTATCGGCCGTGGCTGTCGACGTTCGGGGTGTTTCTCACGAACCGCGCCCTCGACCAGATTCGCATGCTCGTCTCACAGACGAAGGTGCCGGTGCGCCTCTGCGCCGCCTACTCGGGCCTGCTCAACGGCTCGAGCGGCAAGACGCACCAGGACATCGAGGACTTGGCGATCATGCGTGCGATGCCGAACATGACGGTGCTCGCTCCCGCCGACGAGCACGAGGCCCGCGCGGTCACCGAATGGGCCGCTGGCTTCGACGGACCCGTCTACATTCGCTACGCCCGCGACGCGGTCGCCCCGGTGTTCGACGCCGACTACGAGTTCGAGCTCGGCGCGGTGCACACGCTGCGTCGCGGCGGCGACGTCACGCTCGTGTCGACCGGCGTGCAGGCCTCGCGCGTGCTCGAGGCGGCCGAGCTGCTCGCGGCGGCTGGCGTCGACGCGCAAGTCGTGCACCTGCCCACGCTGAAGCCGCTCGAGGATGCGCGGGTGCTGGCCGCGCTCGAGGGTGCGCCGATCGTCGTCTCGGTCGAGGAACACACCGAGATCGGTGGCCTCGGCGGCTTGCTCGCCGAAATGTTCGCGCGCCACGACGTGTCGACGCCGTTGCGCGTGCTCGGCCTCGCCGACGCCTGGTCGGAGTCGGCCCCGAACGACTTCCTGCTCGACAAGTACGGCCTCAGCCCCGAGCGCGTCGCCGAGCGAGTCCGCGCGCTGCTCTAGGAGGGCTAGCGGCGATCGCGGGCGGGGGCTCCGTCGATCGGCAGGTCGATGCCGACGCCGCGTTCGGCGGCCCGGGCGGCGGCGACGGCCGCGAGCGCCGTGTCCCACGAGCCGGCGCCCTGCGAGACGAAGGCGGTGATCGCATCCGCGTCGCCGCGCACCTCGCCGAGCGCGAGCAGTTCGCCGAGCTCGCGCACGTCAGCCCAGTCGATCGCCCCGGCCTCGGCGGCGCGGATGAGCGTGCCGCCCTCGCGCTGCGCGGCCACGACATCGTCGGTCACGAGCAGGTCGATCTCACGCATCGCCTCGGGCTCGACCTCGGCGTTGGCGGGGTTGTTTGAGCCCGCGAAGATGTAGTGCTTGCCCGGCAGCATGTGCCGGCGGAGGATCACCGGGTCGTGCGCGCTCGTCATGGTGATGACGACGTGGGCGTCGGCGATCGCCTCGTCGATGGTGTCGAAGCGGCTCGCGGTCACGCCCGTGCGCTCGGCAAGCAGCGCGGCGAAGGCGTCGCCGCGCTCGGCGTTGCGGCCGTAAACGTGCAGCTTCGTCGCGCCGAGGGCGAGCAGCACCGCCTCGGCCTGCGTCTGCGCCTGGTACCCGGTGCCAACGATCGCGACGGTGTCAGCGCCGCCGGGCGCGAGCTCGCGGGCCGAGACGCCGCTCGCGGCGCCGGTGCGCAGCTGGCCGAGCCGGTCGGCCTCGTAGAGCGTCGTGAGCGCGCCCTCGTCATCGAACAGCAGGCCCCAGAACTTCGCGGCGCCGTTGCCGGTGACGTACACCTTCGCACCGATCGCGTTCGCGCTCGCGACGCTGCCGCCGAGCACGTTGAGCACGAGCGGCCCGAGCTTCGCGCGCGTTCGCGGCGCATTGCCCGAGTCGCCGCGACCCTGGTCGCGCAGCGCGTCGGTCACGGCCTCGAGCGCGTCGCGCTGGTCGACGAGTCCGTCGATGTTGGCCTCAGTGAGAAAACGAACCACGATGGTCTCCTTCCAACCGGGAGCATCCCGGGATGCTACGCCGAGAACACGACGACCGGCTTCACGACGGTCGCGTCGGCCGCCGCGCGCAGCGCAGTCACGGTCTCGGCAATGGTGAACTCCTCAACGATGGCGTGGAGCGCGTCGGCGCGCTCCCCCACGATGCGCTCGGCCGCCGCGAAGTCCCCGCGGGTGTAGGCGTACGAGCCACGCAACGTGAGCTGGCCGCGCACGATCGCGTTCATGTCGAGCGCGAACTCGGCCGCGAACATCGCGGGCACGCCGATGACGCCGCCGCGGCGCACTCGAGGTAGCGCCCCGCGCAGGGCGACGCCGGCGCCGGAGGCGTCGAGCCACGCGTCGAACTCGCGGCCGGGCGCATCCGCCCGCATGCCGAGCGCGAGCGCCGCTGCCATGCGCGACTCGGCGCCCGAGGGCGGTCCGCTGATCGTGACGTTCGCGCCGGCGGCGAGCGCGGCGCAGCCGGCGAGCAAGCCAACGGCACCGGGGCCGCTCACGCAGAGTTCGACACCCCGCAGCGGCTCGATCCCGGCGGCCTCGGTGTCGAAGGCGGTCGCGATGCCCCGCAGCGCCTGGTACGCAACGGCCATCGGCTCGATGAGCGCGGCGAGCCGGGCGTCGAGCGACTGCTCGGCGAGCACGTGCAGGCGGTCGGCCGCGAACACGAACGACTCGGCGAGGCCGCCGTCGAAGTGCATGCCCATGCAGTTGCGCTCGAGGCAGCGGTTGGTGTGCCCGGCGCGGCAGACCGCGCAGTGGCCGCAGCCGTCGATGGCGATCGGCACGACCCGGCGGCCGACGAGCGCCGCGTCGATGCCCTGGCCCACCGCATCCACCACGCCCACCACTTCGTGGCCGATGACGACGTTCTCGGGCACCCACTCGTACCCCGCGTCGGCGCGCACCGCGTGCACGTCGCTGCCACAGAGGCCGACGGCCTCGGTGCGGATGCGCACCTCGCCCGCCGCGGGGCTCGGCTCGACCACGCGGTCGATCACCACATCCCACGGCGTGCGCGAGCGAAGCCGCGCGGCGAGCTGCTCAGTTGCCAAAGTACGACTCTCGCACCACGTCGCTGTCGAGCAACTCGCGCGCTGTGCCGCTGAGGCGCGACTGCCCGCCCTCGATGATGGTGCCGTGTTCGGAAACCTCGAGCGCGTTCTGCACGTGCTGCTCGACCAGCAGCACCGTCATGTCGGCAGTCGCGATCTCGCGCACGAGCGCGAACATCTGCTCGACGATCACCGGGGCAAGGCCGAGTGACATCTCGTCAATCATGAGCACCTTCGGGTTCGCCATGAGCCCGCGGCCGATGGCGACCATCTGCTGCTCACCGCCCGAGAGCAGCCCGGCCTCTTGTTTGCGCCGCTCGAGCAGACGCGGGAAGTGGTGGTAGACCTCGTCGAGCCGAGACTGCGCGTTGCCGTCCCCGCGGCTGACGAAGCCGCCGAGCAGCAGGTTGTCTTCGACCGACATCGAGCCGAAGAGCTTGCGCCCCTCGGGCACCTGCACGATGCCGAGCTCGACGCGGCGCTTCACCGGCGCGTTCGTGATGTCCTCACCGTTGAAGATGATCTTGCCGGTCGCCGCCTTGAGCAGGCCCGAGATGACCCGCAGCGTTGTCGACTTACCGGCCGCGTTCGGGCCGAGGAAGGCGGTGATGCCGCTGTCGGGCAGCGTCAACGACACGTCTTCGATGGCCTGGGCGTCGCCGTAGAAGGCGCTGATGTGCTGAACCTCAAGCATTGGATTGGCTCCCTCGCTGCTCGGCTTCCGAGATGATGTTGCTCGCGATTGTGTCGTCGGTGTGCTTCGTGCCGAGGTACGCCTCGATCACCTTTGGGTCGGTGATGACGTCCTGTGGGTCGCCTGCGGCGAGCACCTGGCCGTTGTTGAGCACCATCATCTGGTCGGAGACCTCCATGACGGCCGCGACGATGTGCTCGATCATGAGAATCGCGACACCGCGGTCGCGCACCCGCGTGACGAACGGCAGCACATCGGTGACCTCGCGGCTGTTCAGGCCGGCGAGCACCTCGTCAAGCAGCAGCAGCTTCGGCTCGGTGCCGAGCGCCTTCGCCACCTCGACGCGCTTGCGCATCGCAAGCGTGAGCGACTCGGTGGGCCGCTCGGCGATATCGGCAATGCCGAGCTCGTCGAGCAGTTCCATCGCCTTGGCTCGGGCGACGGATGGGCGGGGATGGTTGATCAGCACCGGCACCATGACATTCTCGACGACGGTCATGCCCGAGAACGGACGCACGACCTGGAACGTGCGGCCGATGCCGCTGCGGGCGCGGGTGGGCAGGTCGGTCTTCGTGATGTCCTTGCCATCGAACTCGATCGTGCCCGAGTCGGCGGGGAACAGCCCCGAGATGAGGTTGAAGAACGAGGTCTTGCCAGCGCCGTTCGGCCCGATGATGCCGATGATCTCGTCACCGCCGAGTTCGAGCGAGACGTCGTTGACCGCCTGCACCCCTCCGAAGCGCTTGCTCACGTTGCTCACCTTGAGCAGAGTGTCATTCGCCATTACTACTCACCGTCCTTCTTGTTCGAGTTCGCGCCCCGGCGCATCCAGCCGCGCAGCTTCTTCCAGCCGTCGACGAGGCCACCGGGCATGAGGCGCACGATGACGATGAGCGCGACGCCGTAGATCATGAAGTTGAGGCCCTGCACACCCGAGAACGAGGTGCGCAGCCATTCACCGAGCGGCGTCATCAGCACCGCACCGATGATCGGGCCGACGATCGTGCCCATGCCACCGATGATGCCGTTCAGGGCCGGCTGCACCGAGTAGAGCGTCATCGAGAACTGGGTTTCGGGTTCGATCACGAACAGGTAGAGGGCAGCAAACGCGCCGAACGCGCCGGTGATCGCCGCCGAGACGGCGAGCGTGCCCACCTTGAGGCCGTTCGTGTGCACGCCGAGCGCACGGATCGCCTCTTCGTCGGTCTTCATCGCGCGCAGGTGATAGCCGATGCGCGAGTTGTAGAGCCAGACCGAGAACGCGACGACGACAATCACCATGGCGAGCACGATGAAGTAGTACGGCTCGCGATTCTCGAACGAGATGAAGGCGAAGCCCTGGTCGGGCGGGGTCGTGATGCCGACCGAGCCGTTCGTGAGCGGCACCGCCCAGATCGCGAGCAGGCGCAGCACCTCGACGAACGCGAGCGACGAGAGGGTAAAGAACGGCCCGCGCAGCCGCAGTAGCGGCACCGCGAGCACCATCGACGCGGCGGCAGCCATGACCATGGCGGCGAGGATGCCGACCCACGGGTTGACCCCGAGGTTCACGTAGAGGATCGCCACCGTGTAGGCGCCAACGCCGAAGAACGCGGCGTGGCCCAGCGAGAGTGTGCCGCCGATCGCCATGAGGTTCCAGGCGACGGTGACGCCGACGTAGATAAGGGTGATGACGGCGATGTGGAGCACGTACTGGTCATGCACGACAAGGGGCAGGAGCAGCGCGACGAGGCCGGCGATGCCCAGGCCGAGTATATTGCGGTTCGACATTACTTGAGCCCCACTTCTGCGTTGCGAGCCGAGCCACCGAAGATGCCCTGGGGGCGCACGATCAGCACGACGATGAAGACGGCGAACACTGCGACCTGTTGCAGCGCCGGGTCGATGTAGGTTCCGGTGAGGGTCTCGATGACGCCGAGGAACAGGCCGCCGATGAGCGCGCCGGTCATATTGCCGAGGCCGCCGAGCACGACGACGACAAACGCCATGAGCGTGTAATGCGCGCCGACAAGCGGGTATGCGGCCTGGAACGGGATGATCAGCACGCCGGCGATGCCGGTGAGGGCGGCACCAAGGCCCATCGCGATCATGTAGTAGCGCTTGACCGGGATGCCGAGCATCCGGGCGGTGTCGCGGTCTTCGGCAATCGCGCCGAGCGCCTTGCCGAGCATCGTGCGCTTCATCATCCAGAACAGCGCGACGACGAGCAGGATCGCGACGACGAAGGCAATCACGCGACCGTAGGTGGCGCTCACGCCCCCGACCGAGATCGACTGCTCCGCCCAGCCCACCGTGACGGTGCGGAACTGGCCGCCGAAGAGGAACAGCGCGAAGTTCTGCAGGAACACCGAGAGCCCGAGCGTGACGAAGATTTTCATGTTCGCCGAGGATTCCTGCATCGGTTCGAGGATGAACTTCTGCAGCAGCACGCCCGAGATGAACATGATGGGCGTGACGATGAGCAGCGACACATACGGGTTGACGCTCCACGAGGTGTAGAGGAACCACGTGAAGTACATCGCGATCATCACAAGCTCACCGTGCGCGAAGTTCGTGATCTTCACGACGCCGAAGATGATGTTGAGGCCGACCGCGACGAGCGCGTAGACCCCGCCGAGCAGGAGCCCGGCGACGAGGGCTTGAATGAGGAATGTCATGGCTTCGCTGACCTCACTGTCCGAACGGGCTGGTGTGTTTGGGCTCGGAGACGGCGACCTCGGTCGGGAACACCGTGACGAGCTCGTTGTCTTGCCACTGCATGACGTAGTCCTCGGAGCGCTCGTTCTGGTTGTTCGTGCCCATCTTGTAGCCCCAGGTGTTGACGCTCTGGCTGTTCGGCGCCTCGTACTTCAGTGCCGCTTCGTGGAAGGCGTCGGGGTCGTCACTGCCGCCGGTGAGCTCGAGGATGTCGAGCACGTACGAGGTGCCCGCGTAGTTGCCCTGCGGGTAGCCCGAGCTCGGGAACTTGTTGTACCTCTTCTCGTAGCGCTCGAGGAAGCCCGCAAGCTCGGGCGCAGCCTCAGGGCTGAGGCGCGGCTGCGGGAAGTCGCAGTCGTAGACGCCCTCGGCGGCCGAGCCGAGCGCATCCCCGAACTCCTGCAGCGTGTAGCCGCCGCCGATGCCGATGAACGCGCCGACCTTGACGCCGGCGTCGCGCATCTGGCGGCCGAGGAGCACGGCGTCGGAGGCATAGGACACGGCAAGGATGACGTCGGGCGCGGCCTGCTTGATGCGCGCAACGGTCGACGAGAGGTCGGTCTGCTTTGCCGAGTAGGCCTCGTGGTCAGCGAACGACATGCCGAGCGCTTCGGCGTTTGTGTCGGCGCTCGCCGTGACCGACTGGCCGTAGTTCGAGTCCTCGTGCACCATCATGAGTTTGAGGTCGGACGGCTTCTTGCCGAGCTTCGGCGCGAGCACTTCGGCAGTGAACTTCAGCGCCTGTTCGGTCTGCTTCGTCGAGGCAGGGTTGATGCGGTAGACGCGCGGGTAGGCGCGGTCGGTGATGCCGGCCGCGACGGCGCCGAGCTCGACGAAGCTGTTGCCGGTGCGGGCGAAGACCTCGCTTGCCGCGGTCGACAGCGACGAGCTGTAGGTGCCGAGGCCGAGCTTGATGTTGTTGTTGAAGACGAGACGGCGGGCCTCGGAAGTCGCGGCGTTGACGTCGGGCACGTCGGCGAGTACGACTTCGACGCGCTTACCGGCGACGCCGCCGCGTTCGTTGCGGTCGGCGACCGCCATCTCGACGCCCTCCCAAGAGGCCTGGCCGAGGAGCGCATTCGTGCCCGACATCGGCATCATGACGCCGAGGCGAAGCACCTCCGCGGTCGTGCCGGGCGCCGAACAGCCCGCGAGCGAGCTGCCCGCCGCGACGGCGACGGCGGCCGCGCCGCCGAAGCGGAACAGGCTTCGCCGATCGAAACTTGCATGCAGTGGATTCATCTGAACTCCGTTGTTCTGAGGAGCTGGCCGAGGTGAGCCAGAGCGAGGGGAAGGGTGCAGATTAGGCGGCGGTCCAGCCGCCGTCGACGGTGATGAGCTGCCCCGTGAGGTACGAGGCGGCGTCGGAGGCAAGGAACACGGCGGCGCCAGCGAGCTCCTCCGGGTCGCCGAAGCGGCCCATCGGGATGCGTGCGAGCATTTCTGCGTAGCGCTGCTCGTCGGTGAACACGGCCTCGGTGAGCTCGGTGCGGAAGTAGCCGGGCGCGATCGCGTTCGCGCGGATACCGCGGCCCGACCACTCAGAGGAGAGGCTGCGGGCGACGCCATAGACGCCGGACTTTGTCGCGGTGTACGCCGAGATCTGCGGCATCGAGATCGTGCTCGTGAGCGAGCCGATGAAGATGTGCGAGCCACCCGTGCCGCGGTCGAGCTGGCGGCGGCCGAGCTCCTGGCTCAGTGCGAACGGCGCCGTGAGGTTGATGCGCAGCAGGCGCTCCCACTGCTCGGGGTCGAAGTGCTCGGCGGCCTGACGGTGCTGCACGCCGGCGGCGTGGAGCACGATGTCGAGCGGCGCGCCGAGGGCGGCCTCGGCGTCATCGAGCAGCTGCGCGGGGGCGGCGGTGACGTCGGCCGCGATACCGATCGCGCCGAGCTCGTCGGCGGTGGCGGCCACCGCATCCTCCGAGCGCGCCACCACGACGACGCGCGCGCCGGCGTCGACGAGGCCACGGGCCATCGCCTTGCCGAGCCCGCGACTACCGCCGGTCACGAGGGCGGTCTTGCCCGCGAGCGAGAAACGGTCGTGAAGTGACATGCTGCTGCTTTCTAGTGCGTGCGAATCGCAACGGCCTTGGTGCGGGTGTAGAACTCGAGGGCGACCTCGCCCTGTTCCTTGTAGCCCGAACCCGAGTCTTTGAACCCGCCGAAGGGGTGGTGGATGTCCCAGCCGCTCGTGGGCTGGTTGACCGACACTTGGCCGGTGTCGACCTGCGCGACAAACTGCATCGCCGAGCCAAGGTTCTGCGTAAAGATCGCGGCCGAGAGGCCGTAGCTCGAGTCGTTCACGGCCTCGACCGCCTCCTCGAAGCTGTCGACCTCGAGCATCCCGACGACTGGGCCGAACACCTCGGTGCGCCAGATATCGTGCTCGCGCGTGACGTCGAGCAGCGTTGGCTCGACGAAGGCACCGGCCTCGGCGGCCGCGCCCGTGAGCTCAGTGCGGGCCACGACGGTCGCGCCCTCGGCGACCGCGCGCTCGACATGGCCGCGAATCTCCTGCTGCGCGCCCTCGTCGACGACGGGGCCCATCGCGACGCCCTCGGCGGTGCCCGGCGCGACGTTGATGCCGCGCACGTAGTCGGCGAGTCGCTCGCGCACCTCGGCGGCGACTTCGCGCTGCACGATGAGACGGCTCGTCGCGGTGCAGCGCTGGCCGGCCTGGCCGTAGGCGCCCGCGGCGATGGTGGGAATTGCGAGGTCGAGGTCGGCGTCGGCGAGCACGACCGCGGCGTTCTTGCCACCCATCTCGGTCTGCACGCGAATGCCGCGGCCCGCGAGCTTGCGCTGCAGCTCGAGGCCGACGGCGGTCGAGCCGGTAAACGAGACGGCACGAATCGAGTCGTCGACAAAGAGCGTGTCTCCGAGGTCGCGGCCGCGACCCGTGACGGTGTTGAGCACGCCCGCGGGCAGGCCGGCCTCGTGGAACAGCTCGGCGAGCTTGAGCAGGATGAGCGGGGTCGCCGATGCTGGCTTGATCACGACCGCATTTCCCGAGATGAGCGCCGGGCCGAGCTTGCGAGCCGGGGTGAGCAGCGGGTCGTTCCACGGCGTGACGAGCACGACGACGCCGAGGGGCTCCTGCACGCGCGCCGCGAAGGTGTTCGGGCGGCCGTCGGCGAGGAGGCCGCCGAACTCGTCACGCCCCATACCGCCGTAGTACTCGAAGAATTCGGCGGTCTTGCCGACCTCGCCCGCCGCGTCAGCGACGGTCTTGCCGAGCTCGGCAACGATGACGTCGCGCAGCTCGGTCGCGTGCTCGCGGATCAGCGCGGCGGTGCGCAGCAGCACCGCGCCCCGGGTGAGGCCGTTCGCCCGGCGCCACTCGGCCGCGCCCGCGCGCGCCGACTCGAAGACGGCGGGGAGCTCGTCGGCGGTCATTGCCGGCACGCTGCCGACGACGTCGCCCGCGGTCGCGGGGTTCGTCACCTCGAGGGTGCCACCGGCGCTGGCATCGACGAACTCGCCGCCGATGAGGTTCTTCAGGTGTCCGATCTGCATGTGGAGTGCTCCTCAGGTGCTCAGTTGGCGGTGGCGGCGAAGGCCGCGTCGAGGTCGCCGGTCTCGACGGCGGCGAAGAGCGCGCGCAGGCGCGGCTCGTCCATCGCCTCGGGATTGGTAGGGCGCTGGTATTCAGCGCTGCAGTAGCGGGCGAGCTCGTCGACCTGCCCGGCGTCGATGCGCGCCTCGCCGAGCGTCGTCGGCAGGCCCATGCGCTGCGCGAGCTGCTGCACGGCGTCGGCGGCGTCGCGCAGCGAGGTGCTCGCGCCGTTCGTCAGCGCGAGCGCGATTCGCTCGGCGAGGCGGGGCTCGAGGTGCTGGTTATACGCGATGCAGTACGGCAGCGCGAGGGCGCACGAGACGCCGTGCGGCATCGGGGTGACGTGTGCGAACGAGTAGGCGATCGAGTGCCCGACGACGACGCCCGCGTTGAGCGCCTGCCCACCGAGGTGCGAAGCCCACTGCGTGCGCGCGAGCGCCTCGGCGTCGCCGTTGTAGGCGGCCTCGAGGTTCGCGACGAGCAGCTCCATGGTGTGGAAGGAGGCGTGGGCCGAGAGCATCGACGCCTTCGACGACATGAGTGCCTCGACGGCGTGCGCGAGCGCGTCCATGCCCGTGGCCGCGATCACCTTGTTCGGCAGGCTGCTGACGAGCTCGGGGTCGAGCACGGCGACCTCGGGCACATAGCTGCTGCAGACCGAGGCGCGCTTGGCGCCGTCGATCGTGACCATGGCGATGTTCGTCGCCTCGGAGCCGGTGCCGACCGTGGTGGGCACGAGCACAAGCGGGGCGAGGGCGAGCTCGTCGGCAACGGGGCCGACCCAGTCGGCGCTCGTGCCGCCCTGGCGCAGCATGAGCGCGATGAGCTTCGACGAGTCGAGCACCGAGCCGCCGCCGACACCGATGACTGCGGTGGCCCCGGCGTCGCGGGCAGCCTGTGCGACCTCATCGACGACCTCGGCCGTGGGCTCGGCGCCGAAACCACCACGCACGAGCACGTCGATGTCGCCGTCGCGCAGGGCCGCCTCAATCGGGTCGATGAGCCCGGCGGCGGCAACCGCGTCATCGACCGCGAGCAGGACGGTGCCGCCCTCGTAGCTCGAGTGCTTGCGGAGGATGTCGGGCAGGCGTCGGGCGCTGCCGGCGCCGCCAACGACGGCGGCGGGGGCGAGGAAGATCGAGTCGGAAACCGGATTTGGCCACCAGGGTGCGGACGTCATCGTCGCTTCTTTCTGTGCTCGGTGCGGGAACTGCGCAGGGGACGCGATGCGCGCCCCAGGGATCCATCATTGGATCCAACAGTTCCCGATCGAACCACAGTTGCACGCAACCGTCAACCGGATTGGATCCAGCTACCCCTCGCCGAGTGCCTCGATGCTCGCCTCCCCGAGGATGCGCGTGCGGCGAATGTGCAGGCGCAGCACCTCGCCGAGCGACTCGGCATCGTTGTGGTCGATGTAGTAGCAAATGAGCTGGTGGTCGGCGTGCGTTGCGACGTTGTCGGCGTCGGTGAAGCGCGGCACCGTAATGCGGCGATAGCGCTGGGTCTTGTTCCACAGCTGCACGACGCGCTCGTAGAGCGACTCCTCGCGCACGCCGGCGAAGGTCGCGAGGTGGAACTCGCGGTCGCGGCGCGTGAACTCCTCCACCACATCCAAGCGACCCGTCACCTCGGCCGTGGCCGCCGCCAACTCGTGGACGCGCTCGCGGTGTTCATCGGTCAACTTCGGCAAGCTGGCGCGAATCGCGAAGGGCTCGAGCACCTCGCGCAGCTGGTACGTCTGCACAAAGTCCTCGGGGTCGATGCTGCTCACCCAGGCACCCGCGTTGGGCCGGAGCAGCACGAGCTCCTCAGCCTCGAGCTGCTTCAGCGCGACGCGCACCGGCATGCGGCTGGTCTCAAAGCGCTCGGCGAGTTCCTCCTGCCGGATGCGCTCCCCCGGTGCGAGCTCGCCCGTGAGGATGAGCGTGCGTAGCGCGTCGGTGATGCCCTCGCTCCCGCTGGTGTCGCTGGTCCTCACACGTCGCTCCCTCTCTGGTGCCGGCAACCTTCGCATTCATGATGCCGCGAGTGCCGCGGAATTGCATCCAGCATGAGGTCGGCATTCGTCCTTTTGGATCCAATTCGCAATTTCGGAGTAGGGTTTCGGGCAGAACCTCGACTACCCGCACGAAGGAGTGCTCTGTGACCGAGCCCGACCAGATTCTCGCTATTACCGGCGGCGCCAGCGGCATCGGCTTTGCCACCGCGACGCGCTGGCTGCGCGACCCCGCGCGCCGCGTGGTGCTGCTCGACCTGAACCAATCCACCCTCGACGAGGCGGTCGCACAGCTTGGCGACCGCGCGCGGGGCATCGTCGTCGACGTGACCTCACGCGAGAGCGTCGATGCGGCGTTTGCCGACATCGCGACGACCGAGGGCGTGCTGCACGGCCTCGTGAACAGCGCGGGCGTCGCCCGGCCCCGCCCCACCGCCGAGCTCAGCGATGAGGACTGGAGCTTCCTCACCAGCGTGCACCTTGACGGCACAATGCGCGCCTCCCGCGCCGCTTATCCGCTGCTGTGTGCGGGCCGGGGCGCGATCGTTAACCTCACCTCGGTCGCGAGCAAGGTGGGCATGCCCCAGCGAGCGAGCTACACCGCAGTGAAGCACGGTATCGATGGGTTCACGAAGACCATCGCGGTCGAGTGGGCACGCGACGGCATTCGCGCGAACTCGGTCGGCCCCGGCTACGTCGACACCCCGTTCAACCGCAAGCTCGAGGCCGAGGGACGCCTCAATACCGAACTCATCAGCCGGCGCATCCCGATGCGGCGCTTCGCTGACCCAGCCGAGATCGCGGGCCCCATTGTCTTCCTCCTCGGCGCCGAGGCGAGCTACATCAGCGGCCACAACCTCATGGTCGACGCCGCGATGACCGTCGCCGGCGAGTGGTACGAGGAGGCGTAGACATGGCGCGCTTCACCGACAAGACCATCGTCATCACCGGCGCCGCGGGCGGCATCGGCTCTGCACTCGCGCTCCTGCTGCGCACTGAGGGAGCGCGGCTCGTGCTGCACGACCTCTCCCCCGACGCGCTCGCGGCCTTACCGGCCGAGCTCGCCGCATCCGCCGAGGTCGTGCACGTCGCCGGCGACGGCACCGACGACGAGGTGCAGGCGCGCATCGTCGCGGCGGCCGCGGCGCTCGGCGGGGTCGACGGCTTCGCGCCCGCTGCGGGCATCTACCTCGAGGCGCCCCTGGCCGAGCTCACCTTCGCGCAGTGGCGGCAGACGCTGTCGATCAATCTCGACGCGGTGTTCGCGCTCACGAGCAAGCTGCTGCCGAGGCTCAACGACGACGCCGCGATCGTGACGTTTGCCTCGGTCGCTGGGGAGCGCGGCTCGCGCGGCCACGCCCACTACGCCGCGTCGAAGGGCGCGATCGTCGCGTTCACCCGCACCCTCGCGCTCGAGCTCGGTTCGCGCGGGATCCGCGCGAACGCGGTGTCGCCGGGCATCATCCGCACCCGCATGACCCATGACTCCGTGTCGAAGCACGGCCACGAGTGGGCCGCCGACACGCCGCTCGGCCGCCACGGTGAGCCCGAGGAGGTCGCCCGCGCGGTCGCGTTCCTGTTGTCGCCCGATGCCTCCTTCATCACGGGCGTGCAGCTCGACATCAATGGCGGCCTCTACATGGCGTAGCGCTTGCAGCATCTTGAGTTGCATGCAACACTGCAAGAGTTACATGCAACTTGCGAGGAGGGTGAGGATGCGCGGACTAGACCAGCCGCTCGAGCGCAACCAGCGCATCCGGCGCGCCAAAGTCGGCACGGCTCGCCGACTCCTGCCGCAGCAGCAGCTCGGCGGTGTTGAGGATATGCGAGCGCATCGCCGCCCCCGCTGCCTCGCCGTCGCCGCTCGCCACCGCGTCAACAATCGCGCGGTGATCCTCGGCGCACTCGACCGTGCTGCGCATGTGCGGCACCGTGCCGACGCCGGTCTTCAGCACCATGTTTCGCTGCTCGGTGAGCACCTCGACGGCGCGCACATTGCCGGCAACCTCGAGCAGGCCCCGGTGAAAGTCGCGGTCGCAGCGCAACGTCGCGTCGACGTCGCCCGACTCGGCCACCTCGACGAAGTGCGCGAACTGTGCGGCAATCTCGGCGCGCTGCTCGGGCGTCGCCGCACTCGCCGCGCGGCGCGCGAGCGGCACCTCGAGCATGAGCCGCACTTCGAACCCCTCAACGAATGCCTCAAGACTGGTCGGCAGCACGCGGATGCCCCGGTTGCGCTCGACCGACACGAGGCCGAGGCGCGCGAGCTCCTGCGTGGCCTCGCGGATGGGCGTGCGCGACATGCCGAAACGCTCGCCGAGTTCGGTTGCCGAGTACCGCTCCCCCGCCTCGAGTTCGCCGAGGACAATCGCCCGTCGCAGCTGCCCCACGGCACGCTCGCTCAGTGTCGGGCCTCGATCATTCACCGTCGCCATGGCGACAGTCTCTCATTCTCCACAACGTCTCTCAGAAAGGGGCTCCCCCTATGACCAGCCCAACCACCCGTATCGCTGTGATCGGCGCCGGCATCATCGGTGCCGCAGTCGCGCGCGAGCTCAAGCAGCGCTACCCGCAGTCGCACGTCGTGCTCTTTGAGAAGGAGGATCACGTCGCTGGCCACCAGACCGGCCACAACTCCGGCGTCGTGCACGCCGGACTCTACTACCAGCCCGGCAGTCTCAAGGCGCGGCTGTGCCGCCGCGGCGTCGACCTCATCACGAACTTTGCTGTCGAAAACGACGTCGCGATTGACGAGTGCGGCAAGGTCGTCGTCGCGCAGAACGAGGTCGAGCGCGAGCGCCTCGTCGAGATCCACAAGAAGGCGACCGCGAACGGCGTGCCCGACGTGGCCCTCATCGGCGCCGAGCGCCTGCGCGAGCTCGAGCCCAACGTCGTCGGCGAAGCCGCCGTGCACTCGCCCCACACCGCGATCATCGACTACACCGGGCTGACCATGGCACTCGTCGCCGACTTCGAGCGCGACGGCGGCGAGATGCGCCTCAGCACCGAGGTCGAGCGAGTCCAGAGCGCGAACGGATTCGTCACCGTGATCAGCACGACGAGCGCCGAAGTCTTCGACCACGCGATCGTCTGCGGCGGGCTGCAGTCCGACCGACTGGCGCGCGCATCCGGCGCCGGTGCCGACCCGAGCATCGTGCCATTCTTCGGCCAGTACTTCATCCTCGAGCACAAGCACGCCGACGTCGTGAACGGGCTCATCTACCCGGTGCCGGACCCCGCATATCCGTTCCTCGGTGTGCACATCACCCGCCGCATCGACGGCGAACTCATGATCGGCCCGAACGCGTTTCTCTCGTTCGCTCGCGAGCAGTACAAGGGTTTTCCGTTCAGCCTGCGCGACTCGCTCGCCATCGCGAAGGATGCGGGATTCTGGAAGTTCGCGTCGCAGAACGCCGGCGCCGCGCTGCGCGAACTCGGCGGCGTGATCTCGATGGACCGCTTCGTCGAGGGTGCCGCGAAGTTCGTGCCGCAGCTCGAAGGCGCGAAGGGGAAGCGTGCGCCCCGAGGTGTGCGCGCCCAGGCCGTCGACCGCCAGGGCAACATGGTCGACGACTTTGTAATTCAGCAGAGCGGTGGCGCGATGTTCCTGCGCAATGCCCCGTCGCCCGGCGCGACCTCGTCGATGGCGATCGCCGAGTACCTCGTCGACGAGCTTGCCGAGCGCTACGAGCTCGGCACGGCGCGCGCGGCGTAGGCACCGCGGCCGGAGCGTCGACTAGCGTTCCCGTATGGCGAGAACGACGACGTTGCCCGCGGTCAACCGCTACGCACGCACGAACCGGGCCGTGCATCCAGACCGAGCCTGGGTGCGCATCCTGCGCCTCGCGCTCGGCCTCGCTGCGCTCGCCGGCGTCGCCTGGAACTTCTACCGCGCCGCGAACGGCATGGTCGAGTCGACGCTGATCGAGTCGATGTCGCAGTTCACGAATATCTCGAACCTGCTGTTCGGCATCGTGCTCATCGTCGGCGCGCTGCGCGCCCGCGCGAGCCTGCCGCGGTGGTGGGACGACCTGCGCGGCGCCGCCGCGTTCTACATGGTGATGACCGGCCTCATCTACGCGATTCTCGTCGCTGCGCCGGGCGAACTGGCGCGCTGGGATCTCGAGTGGTCGAACATCCTGCTACACCGCATCACGCCGATGCTCGGCTTCGTCGGCTGGCTCGTCATCACGCAGACGCGCCGCGCCTCGTGGGGTCGGCCCCTCGCCTGGCTCGCCTACCCGCTGCTCTACCTCGTCTACACGTGGGTGCGCGGCGGCATCGTCGGCTGGTACCCGTACGGCTTTCTCGACCCGACCGGGCCCGGCGGCTGGGGCTCGGTGATCGCGACGTCGGCGCAGGTGTTCGTCGCGTTCCTCGCCGTCGCCGTCGTGCTGCACGTGCTCGGGCTGCTGCGGGTGCGGCTCGCTAGTCGGCCAACAGCTCGCGCACGCGCGGAATGACCTCTTCGCCGTAGAGCTTCAGCGACGACATCGCGTACTCGTGGGGCATCTGGCCCGACTGATACTTGAGGTCGAAGCGCTGGGCGCCGAGCGAGCGCATGCCGAATGCGATCTTGCGAGCGACGGTGTCGGGGCTGCCGACGTGCAGGGCGCCGTCGCCGGCGATGCCCGATTCGAACTGCTCGCGCGTGGCGGCCGGCCAGCCGCGCTCGGCGCCGATGCGTGTGGTGCTCGCCTGCCAGAACTCGAAGAGCTGCTCCTTCGCCTCGGCGTCGGTCGCGGCGATGTGGCCCGGCGAGTGGTAGCCGATCACGGCGCTCTCGTGGCCGAACTTCGCCTGCGCCTGCCGGTAGAGGTTCGCAAACGGCGCGAAGCGGCTCACGCCACCGCCAATGATCGCGAGCATGAGTGGGAAGTCGTAGTGCGCTGCTCGGATCACCGACTCGGGCGAGCCGCCGACCGCGACCGCCGTCGGTAGCACCCCCGGGGTACCGTCGGCCTGCGGCTCGACGGGCGGGTAGACCGAGACGTCGGTGAGGGGCTTGCGCACCGAGCCGGTCCAAGTGACGGGGCCGCCGGCCGCGAGCTGCGACCAGAGCTGCGCCTTTTCTTCGAAGAGGCGCTCGTAGTCCTGCATCTCAAAGCCGAACAGCGGGAACGACTCGGTGAACGAGCCGCGGCCGATCATGATCTCGGCGCGGCCGTTCGAGAGCGCGTCGAGGGTCGACCAGCGCTCGTAGAGGCGCACCGGGTCGTCCGAGCTCAGCACCGTCACGGCCGAGCCGAGGCGGATGCGCTCGGTCTGGGCCGCAATGGCCGCGAGCACCATCTCGGGCGACGACACGGCGAAGTCGTCACGGTGGTGCTCGCCGATGCCGATGAGGTCGATGCCGACCTCATCGGCGAACACGCCCTGTTCGACGATCTCGCGGATCGTCTGCGCGTGGCTGTTCAGCTCACCGTCGGCGCGCTGCGTAAGGTCGCCGAACGTGTTGATGCCGAACACGAGGGCATCGGGGTCTACCTCGGCCTGGATCTCTGCCGCGCTGGTCTGGTCGGTCATCGCTCGCTCCAATTTGCTTGAAAAGTCATTCAGCACAATTGAACACGAGCCGACGCGCTTCCATTCCCAGGATGCGCGCCGGCCCGTGCGCGAACGAGCGCCTAGCTGAGCTCGTCGACCCCGACGACCTCAGTCTTCGGGGTCATTTCGGCACCGATGAGCGCGTACCGCTCGGGCCGCGCGCCGCGGAGCCAGAGCGTGTAGAGCACGCCGACGATGCCCGGCACGATGATCAGCGCGGGCAGGATGAACGTGGTCGCGTTCGACTCCTCCTGGCCGAGCATGAGGTCGAAGTTCATGAGCACGAGCACGAACACGACCGCGAGCGCGACGCCCGAGATCGCCGGCGCGACGAGCCGCGACCAGATGCCGACGCCCCGAGCATCCCGCCGGAAGAACGCGATGACGGCGATGGCGACGAGCACCATGAGCAGCACGAGGCCGAAGGCGCCCGTGTTCGTGAGCCACGTGAACATCGTGAGCACGGGGAACAGCGGGTCACCGGTGTCGGCGATGATGAAGCCGATCGTGGCGAGCAGCGCGAGGAGGCTCTGCGTGAGCGAGCCGACAACGGGCGAGCCTGAGCGGTTGAGGCGTCCGAAGGCCTTCGGCAGTACCTCCTCGCGCCCGAGCTCCGAGAAGTAGCGCGAGACGGCGTTGTGGAAAGACATGAGCGCCGCGAACAGGCTGGTAATAAAGAGGACATTCGCGAAGTCGACGAGGATGCTCGCGGCGTGCTCTCCGAGGAACGCGAAGAGCAGGCCGGGGCCAAGTTCGGCCGACTGCTCGACGATGTTCGACTGGCCGTAGGCAACGGTGAGCGACCACGCCGAGATGGCATAGAAGACGCCGATGACGATGACCGCGAGGAAGGTCGCGCGGGCGATCGTGCGGCGAGGGTCCTTCGCCTCGTTCGCGTAGATCGCCGCCGACTCGAAGCCCATGAACGCGGCCACGCCGTAGGCGAGGAGCACACCGACGCCCGGGGTCAACAGCGAGGCGGGGTTGACCGGCTCGAGGCTGTACCCCTCGGGCGCGACCGTGAGCGCGATGATGTCGAACACGAGCACGACAAGGAACTCGAGCGCGACGAGCACGCCGATCACCTTCGCCGAGAAGTCGACGCGGAACAGCCCGAGGGCGCCAACGATGACGATGCCGATGAGTACCCAGAGCCACCACGGCGTGGTGATGCCGAAGCGGCTAGACAGCCAGTCGGCGATGCTGAAGCCGAACATCGCGAAGATGCCGATCTGCATGCAGGCGTAGGCGACGACGGCCGAGACCGCGGTGCCGACGCCCATGGGGCGGCCGAGGCCGCGGGCGACGTAGGCGTAGAACGCGCCGGCGTTCTCGACGTGACGGGCCATGGCGGCGTAGCCAAAGGCGAACACAGCGAACACCGCGGCGAGCACGATGTAGCTCGCGGGCACGCCCGTGAGCCCGCTGACGGCGAAGCCGGTCGGTGCCCCGCCCGCGATCGCGGTGAGGGGTGCCGACGCGGCGATGATCATGAAGGCAATCGCAAGCACGCCAAGGCGGCGCTGCGGCAGAGGTGACGACGTTGTCATCGGAGTGCTTTCTTTTCGGTTCGGTCGGGGAAGGTTAGTGCCCGGTGCCCGAGTAGGCACCGTGCTCGGCGAGGTAGTCGAAGTGGGCGGCGAGGGTGAACGCCTCGTTGCCCAAGCGCGCCTCGCCCTCAAGGGCGAGCTCGGTCGCGGCGGCGCCGAACGCTGTCGCGAACTTGAAGCCGTGGCCCGAGAGGCCCGCGGCGACGATGATGCGCTCGCTCGGGCTGAGGTCGAGCACCGGCAGTCGGTTCGGGGTGTAGGCGCAGTGGTGCACGCTCGCGCGCACCGGCTCGGGGTTGATGCCGTTGAGCAGCTCGGCGGCACGCTGGCCGAGCAGGTTGAGCTGCTCGGGCGTGTACTCGGTGGGCACGTCGGCGACGTCACGCTCGACCGGCCACACCGGATTGCCCGAGGCCTTGATGCTGTAGCCGTCGAGCGTGGGCACGCCGAAGAAGTGGGTGCTGCCCTGGTCCCGCAGGAACGTTGGAAACTTGTCGGGGGTGAACTGCGAGGGGTCCTTCACCATGAACCAGGTGAGGCCGAGCGGCAGCAGGCGCAGCAGCGCATCGAGCTCGGGCAGCACTCGCTTCGTCCACGAGCCGCTCGCGACGATGACCTTGTCGGCCTGAATCGTGCCCTGCCTGGTGCGCACCGCTACGCCACCCGGCCGCTCGTCGAGGCCGAGCACCTCGGTGTTGAAGCGGAGATCGGCGCCCGCGTTTTCGGCAAGCTCGAGGGCCGACATAATCGCGACCTCGGGGCGGAGCCCGCCGCCGTACTCGTCGAGCACGGCCACGTCGCCGTCAAAGATGTTGTGCTGGGGGTAGGCCCTGCGGAGTTCCTCGGTGCTGAACACCCGGTGCGGCAGGTCGTAGTCGCGCACGCAGTCGAGCGTGGTCTGGAACTCGGTCTGCGACTCCTGCGCGATCGAGAGCATGCCGGCCTCGAGGTAGATCTCGCGGCCCGACTCCACCTGCAGCTCGCGCCAGAGCTCGCGCGACTCGAGCAGCATCGGCACGTAGAGGCCGCCCTCGTGATAGGCGGCGCGGAACACGCGGGACTCCCCCGCGTACGAGCCGTGCGAGTGCACGCGGCCGTACTGCTCGATGCCGATGACGTTCGCCTCCCTGCGCTTCGCGAGCTGCCAGGCGGTCATCGACCCGACCGAACCGAGGCCGATAACGACGATGGTGGGCTTGTGCTGTGCCATCTTGCTGTTCCTTATCTACGCGCGCGCGGGCGCATCCCAGAGGTTGAGCGAGGTGCCGATGCCGCGCTCGACGGCGTTGCGGTAGACCGCGGTGCCCCACGCGACGTCTTCGATCGGCATGCCGCCGACCGAGAAGAGGATGATCTCGTCGTCGTTCCGGCGCCCTTCCGCGGTGCCGTTGAGCACATCCGGCAGGTTTTCGAAGCGCTCGGACGCGAGCGTGCCGGCGCCGACGCGGTCGAGCAGATACATGCCGAGCAGGCCGACGTATTCGTGCGCGGGGGCGGGCAGCTCGCGCTGCCACTCCTCGTAGAGGCCGCGGTGGTCGGCGAAGTGGCGAGCACCGTCGACGAGCGCCTCGTCGATCATGATGTCGGCGGGCAGCGACACGAACGCGCCGGGCTTGAGCCACTCGCGCTCGAGGCGAAGGTAGTGCTCGCTGCCGGCGGGAGTCGTCGGCGCGATCGAGACGATGTCGCTGTCGCGCACCGCCTCCTCGACCGTGTCGACCGTCCGCACGTCGAGCTGGGGGAACGTCGCGCGCGCCCAGTCGACGAACGCCTGCGTGCTGCCCGCGCTGCGACCCTTCACCTTGACCGTCGTGATGCTCGGGCGCACCGCGACGAACGCCTCGAGCGAGGTCTGGTTCATGACGCCGGGGGCGACGATGCCGACCGTGCGCGCATCCCGGGTCGCGAGGTGGCGCGCGCCGACGCCCGGCACCGCGCCGGTGCGGTAGGCGCTGAGCAGGTTCGCTGACATGTAGGCGACGGGGGCCCCGGTGTCGGCGTCCGCAAGCGTGAACATGAGGATCGAGCGAGGCAGGCCGTGCTCGCGGTTCGCCAGGTTCGAGCCGTAGAACTTGCAGCCCGACATGCGGAAGCTGCCGCCGAGGTACGCCGGCATCGCCATGAAGCGGCGGTGGGGGCCGTCGGCGGGCATGCCCTCGTGCTCGGGTTGCGCCGGGAACGTCACCATCGCGCCGTGCGAGTTGCCCTCGGCCCCGGCCATCCGATAGTCGCCGCGGCCCGCGAGCTTCAGGGTCTCCTCCATGACGTCGACGCACTGGGGCATCTCGGTGACGCCGGCCGCGATCATGTCGGGTTCGTTCAGGTACAGAAAGTCGATGCGGGCTCCATTGCCGCTCAGAGTCAGTCCTTCGAGGTTGCGTCGAGGGATTCCGCCTTGTGGGCGGACGGCCTCGCTGCCGTTGAGCGTTAACGCTAGGCCGGGCCGCGGCGCCGCAGGCCGGTTTGGGCGTGCCTGTGCGCTCGGAGGCAAGCGTTGGGCCGCCCGAGTCATCCCGCGGCAGTTGCGCGTACGGTCGCGCGGCGGGTGTCGGAAACACGGCCGGCCCACCGCATCCGCCCTCGTCGGGGTGGATGCGGTG
>NZ_JASCYH010000032.1:0-31364 GCF_030011715.1 Gulosibacter sediminis
TCGGGAACAAGATCGTCGGCTACTCGATCGACTCGAGAATGAAGTCAAGTCTTGCTGTCCGAGCGCTCGAGAACGCAGTCGCGATGCGTGGTGCTGTCGCCGGCTGCGTGGTCCACTCCGACCGCGGATCGCAATTCCGAAGCAGGAAGTTCCTGCGCGCGCTATCCCGTCACCACCTGGTCGGCTCGATGGGCCGAGTCGCCTCGTGCGGTGACAACGCCGCGATGGAATCGTTCTTCGCACTACTGCAGAAGAACGTCCTCGACCGGCGATCCTGGACCTCCCGGGAGCAGCTGCGCATCGCGATCGTGACCTGGATCGAACGGACCTATCACCGCCGACGCCGACAGGCCGCTCTCGGGCATTTGACGCCCATCGAATTCGAAGCCATCATGAACACGACCGTCGCACTGGCGGCGTGACTAGAAACTGTCACCTATCCGTGCAGCAGTCCCATTCAGCAGACCCACCACTCCGCTATCGGAGCCCCACCCATCAGCAGAATCGAAAACAACCTGCCTGGACATCACAGCTAGCCGGGAGACCGGGAAGCCCGACCCTACTTTCCGTCGTTGGTCTTCTTGAGTTCCTGAAGTTCAGTCCAATGCTGCTTCAACCCAGCAAGGGTAGGGCTCACCCCGAGGCTCACAAGCGGCTGCGAGTGCGCGTCAATGTACCGGCAGGCTTCCTCGAATACGCTGGTGACCTTCGGGATGATTTCACCCAGCTTTGTCGTATTGATGTTCGGCAGTCGTGTCATGCCGACGTTCGGCTGGTACCGCTGCGTTACTCCTTGGAGCAGCTCGGTCTCAGTGAAGACCTCGCACCAGGAGCGAAGCCAGCCATAGCCAACGCGAACGAGCGCGTCGCGCGCCTCGCCCTCTTGCTGTTGCGCCATCTGGATCGTGCCGTTTATCTTTCCTTTGATCCCGTTGAGAGTGTCCCAGCGCGGGCCAGTCGCATGTGTGACCTTGCCTTTACCGTCCTCGTCGGTGATCTGAAAATAAGCACACCGCTTTGACTTCTCGAACAGGCCGAGGAGCGTGGTGGCGAACATGATGTCGTGTGTGAAAACGATGACCTGATTATCATCGGCGAGCTGCGCGATACGTTGCGCGACCTCATTAATTCGACGGTGATCAAGACTCGAAACGGGGTCGTCGAAGATGACCGGTGCTGTGATGCCGGCCAGCCGCGCCTCAGCCAAGAAGTCTGCAAGCGCCAGCACCTTCTGCTCTCCTTCGGAGAGCACCTTTGATGGCTTATGCTGACCGCTCATGACCTTACGGCGGTGCGCCTTCCCCTCGCGCCCGACAAACTGAAGCTTCAGGACGGGTGCGCGCAATGCGTCGCACTCCTCGAGGAAGAGCGCATCAAAGCTCTGGTTGATCAGCTGGTCACTCGCAGTCTTGGCAAGCGCTGTGACCGCCCTGGTGAGTTGCGGCAACGGTCGCTTCAGAGTCTTCAGTCGATCGGTTTCCTTCGCGTTCTTGACCTGCGTCTCGATCAGAGTCCACGACTTGCCGAGTTCAACGGCGTCCTTGTACTCGAGGTACTCGGCTTGCTTGTCTGCGAGCGCTTGCGTTCGGTTTTGCTGTTGCTCCTCCAGGGTCGCAAGGCTGGAGCCAACAGTCAGCGCCGCCGCGTCGACGTCGGTCTTAGGCTTGCTCAACAAGTCCGAAAGGGTGAGGCTGGCGGGCGCTGCCGAGGCCGCCGCTGTGGCAAGGGCGCTGCGCGCTCCTTCGATCGTCTCCACCCAAGTGAAGTAGGGCGGCTGATCATCGTTGCCCCGGTTCTCGTTTAGGAATACAACGATTTCGTTGCTCTGCACTTCGGTAGCCTGGCGCTTCAGCTCCGCCAGAACGGCCTCGGTAGATCGTAGGTCGGCTGAGATCTTGTCTTCGAGATAGGCGGAGTACCTCGAAAGCAGATCGCGAGCAGGTTCGAGAAGCGGCTGGCGACAGTAGAGGCAACGGTCCGAGTCGTGAGCTTCAAGTTCGACAAGGTGTTGCCGATATGTCTCGCCAGACTCGATGAAGCGGCTCCAGGTGTCATCGGGCTCGGCGGGGAGATCAGCGGCCGCGAAGAGTTCAGACCGGAACCTGTCATAGTCCGACTTGAGTTGGGCTCGTCTGTCGAGGGCCGCGTTGTAGGCAGCTGCGTCGAAATTGACGAGCACCTCGGCGGCAGCAGCCGCCTGGGATAGGACGCGCTGTTCGGCTTTGAGTGCGGTGATCTGCGTGCCGATAGTGTTCGCGCGCAATACGCCGACTGCTTGCGCGAGGCCGTCGAGCTTCGCGTCGGCGTCATCGTCGGTGATCGCCTTCGCTTTGAGAGCCGCGAGGTCAGTGGAGGTACCAAGGGTCTCGATCAGCGGGTAGATCGTTGAGCCGCTTTGAAACCGGTCGAGGGGGCTGGAACTGCCGGTGTCGAGCGCACCAACGGAGACGTCGATCTGTGCCGCGACCGCCCGGATTGCCGCCGTTACATGGTTGAAGAGTGCCAGCGATGCGGGTGTGTAAACGTAGTCAAGTTCATCATCAACATGCGTAGTGACTGCTGGGCTGTCGAAGATCGACATTCGCGTGAAAGGCGATACACCGCGGTCTCCCGCCCATATCAGTACTTGCGGATCATCGCCGAGCTTGAAGTCCAGTCTGGCGGTCTGGTCTTCGGACGCTTCTGCCTCGATGTTCCCGAGGATGGTGTCCGCCGTGCGGCTGTTCGCCAGCGCCTTGAATATGCGGGAGTAGCCAGTCTTGCCGGTGCCGTTCTCGCCGTAGAGGATCGTGAGTCCCTCGTGCGGTACGATCTCCGATCCAGAGACGAGGGCGTTGACACCATGCACTTCCGACAGGCGCGTCAAGGTCAACGGTGGCGCCGATTCGTCCTGTCTAGCGACGATGTCAATCTTCTCAACAGCAGGCAGCTCGCGCTTGTCGAGGGAGTTCTCCTGGCGGAAGAGTTGATACGCCGTGTCAATGGTGGAAGCGCTGACCGGACGGCCGGTTGTGATGATTTCAGAGACCAGTAGACGCGACCACTCGTCGTTCGCGTTCGCCCAGTCCACGAGTAGCGCTCGGGGGTCGAGGAACTCCTTTGACTCCGGCTCCGCTGATTCTTCCAAGCTGATGGTCAGATCATCACTCATGCCACGTCCTTCGTCCCGATTTCGTAACTCTCCCGAGGATCATCGTTGAGTACCTCACGCACGAGTAAGAGCGAGATCACTTCATCCACCAACTTTCCGAGCTTGCGAACGTTTCCCGTGCCACTGGCCCGAGCGTGGAGCAGTGACTTGATCTCGTCGCTGTTGAGCGCCGATTGCTCATTCGCAGAGAGGGCTCCAAAGCGACTATCTACCAGCCGGTCGATCACCTGCTTGATCTCAGTGGGCGACAGAGGCGCGAAGGAGATCAAAGCGTCGAAGCGCGAGTACAGGGCTTCCCCCAGTGACTTGCGGATCTCGTCTTCTGAACCGTAGTTCGAGGTGCAGATGATCAGCGCAGGGCCGAGTCGCACTCGGTAGTTCTTGTCCTCGAAGACGCCTTCGTCGAAGAGCTCGTAGAAGGCGCTATGGAAGACAGAGTTCGCCTTATCGAACTCGTCGATCAAGATCACGCCCGACGAACGGTCAAGCAGATCCCGCGCGAACGAACTTTCGGCGTGCGTACCGCCGAAGACGTAGGACGCGAACTTGTCGCTATGGAACATCGAGAACTGCTTACGCAGTAACTTGCCACCGAGAAGCCCGTTGACTAACTGGGCAGTCTCCGTCTTGCCGACGCCCGATGGGCCATAGAACATCAGGACGACGGGTTTGCTGCGCCGATCCGTCGTCAGTGGGTAGAGGGCAGCCAGCATCCGATCCCGGACGGCTTCTTGTCCAACTAGATGATCTGCGTAGCCATCGCGGAACTTGATCAAGGTGTCACGCGTGACAACCGGATACGAAAAGGACTTAACTTTCGTCTTGAACACTCGGTCAAGCTGCGTGTGGATGGCTTCGGGCGGATTGTGCAGGAGCAACTGCTTCGGACCGATCTCGCGCACAAGGCCAACGAAGTTCGTGATGGCGTGCTCATGAACACTCGCGTAGTCGCTGGACATCGCAATCAGACGGTCTGGCCTCGGGGCAGCTGGTTCCTCCTCGGCAGCCTCTTGTCCGTCGACCGTGTGCAGGATGCGGCGCCTGGCTTCGTCACGCTCGTTGACAGCATCAAGCAGGTACTGACGCGCGCCCTTGCCGAGTTGCTTCTCGAACCATGAAAGAGGGCCATAGTAGACGGTGACCGTCGTGTCACTCCCCATACTCGACTCCCGCAAGAATGATGTCGTACACGTCGAGTAGCGTCCTCCGTTCCGACGAGACCCCCTTGAGCACGTCCAGCCCGGTCAACGGCGCAGGCTCGCTGCCAGGCGCCATCTCGGCCTCCATTGTCAGGCTGGACTCTGCTGCGCTACCGACGCGGATACCGTGAAACACAAGCTGCATGCGGCCGAGATCGACCAGACCATAGTTGTTTCGGAACGCCTCGAAGTTGAAGCGCAGGATGCACTTCGCTCCGTCCACGCTCTGCCCGAGTAGTTCGTAGTAGCCCTTCGCTGACGTCAGCGCAGTATCAAGTTCGGCAAGGTTGACAGGTAGCTCGTCGATCTTGAGCATTGCCAAGTACGGCGTGTACATCTTCATGTACGCTGCCGAGTCGCTGCGAGCAGTGACCGTCAGGCCGTCGAGGCGCTCGATTCCCTTCAGCTCATCGAGCTTGCTGAGATAGTCGGTCAGGATGGTATTCGAGAGCGTTTTATTCAGGATGTTGCGTCCGACCGCCGACGCGCTCGCTGCGGCGCTAGCCTCGGCTGATCCGCCGAAGAAGGGCAGCCAGTTGAACTTCGCGGCGGCCTTCGCGCGTGCTTCGGCCTCCACCTCAGCCGCCCGTTCCTTGGTCAGTTCCTTCGAGGAGGTCTCTCGTCCACCTGCGGCGATATCCATCAGGTCGGAAGCAGACTCTTCGTCGAAGTAGACGATCTTGATTAGCCAAGGCTGAGTAGCGTCTCCCGAGGTCACAGCTTCCAACTCCCCGGAACCGACACCGCGTAGTCCAGCACGCCGATGGCCTCGAAGTGCTGCTTCGCGGACTTGATCTTGGCGTTCTCTGTTGGGCGGCGCTTGATCTCGTCCTCGGTGCTCTTCGTCTCGCGGATCATGTAGACGCGCTCCTCGCCGTCCTCGTGCTTAACGATCGCCCAGTCCGGGTTGTACGGCCCGACAGGGGTGTCGATCTTGAACTTGTCGGGCAGCTTCATGAAGAACTTGATGTCCTCTCGGCCGTCGAGCAGTTCTGCGAATTGGCGCTCGGGGTCGGAGTCGTAGACGACGTAGTCGAAGGTCGACTTGTCCGCGTTCTCGAGCTTGTACATCTGGTCGAGGAAGCGTTCCTTCTCCTCCTCGCCGTCCTTGCGCAGCTCACGCAGCTCGTACACGGAGCCTGCGATCTTCTCGTACTGCACACCGTCGACGACGAGCTTCGCGAGCTCGGTCTGCATGAGGCGCTTGGCCATGGCGATGAAGTCATTCGGGTTCGCGATGAACTCGCCCAGCCGGCCGCTGCCGACGAGGACGTCGACAATGGTCTTGCGGGTGAGGGAAGTGGCCTCCTGCAGCTCTCCGATGATGTCCGGCAGGTCGTAGCTGCCTCGGAGTTCCTGCTGACGTGACCCGAGTTCCTGGCCCTTCGCGCCACCGCGGAGGACCTTCACGCCCGCGCGGGTGACCTGGATGCGCAGCGGGTCGATGTCTGGTGCTTCCTTGATCGTCTTGACCGAGTTCTCGATGATCTTGTCGCGCTCCACCTCGACGCGGTACGTGGTGCGGCGGCTGATCGTCTCCCAGAACTTCTCGAACTCCGGGTTCGCGAACAGCTCCTTGTTGAGCTTACGCGAGTGACGCTTGCTCTTCGGCCTGACGTACTTGCCGATGTTCGCGCGGCCAACCAGCTCGATGACGAACGGCTCAGCCCACATGAAGTCAATGGGCATGTTGAGGCTGAAGTCGAGCGTGTTCGGCTGGAACTTCGGCTGCACAACGCCGTCCTTGTCGATGAACTTCTGCGCGAGCAGGTGCTCCCAGATCGACACGGACCCCTCATAACCGAGATTCTCATCGGTGAGCGAACCGTCCGGGTTCTGCAGCGGGATCTTCGAGAACTCCGCCTTGCGCACGCGCCCGATCTCGACGCCCTCGTCCTTGTATTCCTTCTGGAGCGCGTCGGCGAATTGCTTATACGACTCGTTCGCCACCACGGTCAGTGTCGCGATGCCACGATCGGCAACACGCTCGTAGCCACCTTCGCTCTTCGCGACCGGCAGGCGTAGACCACGCCCGAGCGTCTGGCGTCGCTCCGTCTCGGCACCCATCTCGCGCAGGATGCAGATCTGGAAGACGTTCGGGTTGTCCCAGCCCTCGCGCAGGGCGGAGTGGCTGAACACGAACCGTGTCGGCTCGTTCTCGTCGAGCAGGCGTTCCTTCTGCTGCATGATCAACTCGTAGGCGTCGTCATCGGCCTTGGTGGTGCCGGACGTGTCCTGGAACTTATCTGCCGCACCTTTCTTGCCCTTGAGGACAGAGAAGTAGCCGCGACGCAGCTCGGCAGGATCCTGCGGGAGCAGCTCCTGCCATTGCGGCGACTTGGCACGCTCTTCACGGAACAGCTCGTCGAACCACTGCACGAACTGACCGTTCGCATCGTTGTTGTTCGAGCCGTCGCCGAGGAAGCTCTCGACCTTGTCGATGAAGAAGAGGCTGAGTACCTTGATGCCCTTGGCGCGCAGCTGCGTCTCCTTGCGCAGGTGCTCTTTGATCGTCTCGCGGATCATCTCCTTGTAGATCGCGCCCGACGATCCGCCGATGCTTTCGCCCTGGTACAGGTAGCCGTGCAGTGTCAGGTCGACGTAGGCGGGTTCGATGCTCATCTCGTTGACGCGCCAGCCGTCGTAGTTCGCGTTGTTCGTCAGGCGAGGATCGGACAGCTCCTGGTTCTGCTTGACGTTCACCACCCGGCGCTCAAGTGACCCGTCCGCCTTGCGGCAGGACAGCTCCAGCCGCGCGACCCAGCCCTTGTCGTTCTTGACCTCGACCAGCTTGATGTACGGAGTCGCGTCCGCTCCTTGCTGCTGCACGTCGGCCACCACGATCTGCTTCACCAGACCGAGATCGTGCGCGTCGACCGGGTCGAGTCGGTAGACGACGTTGCGGAGCTTCTTGTGCGTCGCGCTGTAGCGCAACGTGAACACCGGGTCGAGCTCGCTCACGGCCGACTGAGAGAGCAGGCGCTCCATGTTCTGCGGCTCGTCCATGATGACGACCGGATGCGTCGCCTTCAGGTAGTCGATCGGCTTAAGGCCGTTCAGCTTGTCGCGCGTCTGGTGGATGATACGCGTGTTCTTGTCACCACGAAGCGAAGCGATCGTCATCACCATGATCTGCACGTTGGTCGACGTCGCGAACGACTGCACCTCCTCCGCGTTCTGGCCGCTATAGACCGACGAGTCGAAGGTGATGTTGCGCTTCTTGTACAGGTCCTCGAAGTGCGAGCGCATGAGGCGAATGCTCGTGTTCACGCCCTCACGGATCGCGACGCTAGGCACCAGGATCACGAACTTCGTGAAGTTGTACTGTGCGGCCAGCTCGAAGATGGTCCGGAGGTACACGTACGTCTTACCTGTACCCGTCTCCATCTCGATGTCAAAGTCGAGCGCAGAGTCGTCGAAGAGCTTCGAGGCGACCTCGAGGCCGTTCTTGTCCTGCACGCGCTGCAAGTTGGCAAGCACCGTGTCGCGGTCGAGCACCAGGCGGTTTCCGACGGCGCCGACCTCTTGCGAGAGGTCGAGGTCGAGCGCCGCGTTCTCCGTCTCGTCGAGCGCAGCCACCTGGCCGCGCAGCGTCGTCTCCAGCTTCTCGGCATCCTTCGGCTGACCATCAAACAGGTCGACCACCGACTTAATCGCGTCGAGCTGGTACTGCTGGCTGGCGTCAAACTTGAATCCGCTACTCGCTGTGTTGTCTCCCATGATCAGGCCGTCCAGAGCTCGATGCCCTTGCTCTTGCAGAGCTGGGCCAGGTTGGTCTTGAGCTGGTCGTCACCCTGGAACGCATCCTCGAGGACGATCAGGCGAGCAGGGTCCGCGTCCACCACGCCCCGCAACTGCTCGAGCGTCGGCTTGACGCGCTCATTCAGGTAGGCGAGCACAATGCCGTCGCCCACCGAGCGCAGGTTGAGGCCGGAAACGTCGACTGAAGCGATCTGCTCAGTCAGCGAGTAGCCCTGCTTGAGGAGGAGCTCCGCGAGGAGATCGTCAGCGGAGGCGTCATCGGCGCTGCTCGACTCACGCAGATCGAACAGGTGCTGCTCGAGCTCGTTGCGATCGATATCGCTTGAGACATTCCACTTCGAGAAGTTCGTCTCAGCGAGGACGTAAGCGCGGTAGCCGCCGTCATTGCCGGCGAGTCCCTCCGAATCCAATGAGTCTGCCGCGAGGCCAATTCGAGCGCGAGCGATCGAGGCGATCGTGTCATACCCCTTGGCGCGTGCGTCCGACCCCTCCGGTGTTGGCTCAGGTAGCTGCACCGCGATGAACCGGCGACTCCCTGCGTCTCTCGCGTTCGCAGCGAGCACAGCGTGAGCAGTGCTTCCGGATCCCGCAAAGAAATCCAGAACGATCGAGTCAGGCGAGCTTCCAATCGCGACGAGGGTACTCAGCAGCTTGGTTGGCTTCGGATTGTCAAAGTAGTTCCCGCCGAGAAGATTTCGGACCTCCGTGCTGCCCGTACGAGTCCGTCCAAACCGCTCGTCAACGAACAGAGAACGCGGCTTACCGCCGGGCTTCTCGTAGTTCTTCGTGTACACCTTGCCATCCTTGAAGACGAGCTGGTCCATGTTCCGCTGAACCTTGTCCTTCGACCAACGCCAGATGGCGTTCGGCTGTGCGGGGTCGCGATGGGTCAGGCTGTAGGTTTCACCATCCGGCCCGATGAGCTCATAGTCCATCGACTTCGAGTACTGCAAGTTCTGCTTATCAAGACGCTCGAGCGCGTAACGACCACGCTCATCTGAGTTGTTATACGAAGTCGTTGCCACAGCGTCAGGATCAAGCCCCAACGCGCTCGCTGTGCCCGACCTGGAGAAGCAAACGATGTACTCATGATCCACGGCAACCTCATTGCTATCGTTCGCGCCGCCGCTCTTGCTCTTCCAGATGAACGTTGCGACATGATTTGCCTCGCCGAAAACCTCATTCCCAAGCTTGAGCAAGTTATCGATCTCGTTGTCATCGATCGAGATGAAGATGACGCCATCCTCGGTCAACAGGTTCCGCGCAAGCTTGAGCCGCGGGTACATCATGTTCAGCCAGTTGGAGTGGTAGCGCCCCTCGGTGTCGGCGTTGGTCGAGAGTTTCTTGCCCTCGTCGTTGACCTGGCGCGTCCACTCGAGGTAGGTGTCGAGACCTTCCTTGTAGTTGTCCGGGTAGACGAAGTCCTTGCCGGTGTTGTACGGAGGATCGATATAGATCATCTTGATCTTGGCGTGGTAGTGCTTCTGCAGGATCTTGAGCACCTCGAGGTTGTCGCCCTCGATGAACACGTTCTTGGTGGTGTCCCAGTCCTTCGAGTTCTCGAAGTCGGGGCGCAGCGTGGCCGTCGTCGGCTCCTGGGCAGCACGCAGGGCACGCTTCTTACCCGGCCAGAACAGCCCGAAACGCTCACTGCTGTCGGCCGCGTCGCCGTCCAACAGTTCCTTGAGCTTCTCCACGTCCACCTTGCCGTCGGCAATGACCTCGGGCATCAGCTCAGCAAGCTGCGCCGCCAGCTCAGTCTGGAAGTTCGGGGTGGTGGATGGTGTTTCGTGGATTTCTTCGCTCATCGGGTATTTCTCTTTCCTCAGTTTAACAATTTCGATGTCTTTTGTGAACGCTGACCTTTACGCGACGATGCGCCAACGGATCGCGAACAGGTGCTCGGAGTGCTGCGTGCCTTGCAGGGATTGCTCGATCATGTCGAGCTTCTCGTCGATCTCGGCCTGCAGCTTGCGGCGTGCATCACGGAAGTCGTCGTCGGCCTCGTCCGCACGGCGCTCCCACTTACGGGCCTCGCGCTTGAGCTTGAGCTGCTCCATAGGGTCGTCCGCCTGCTTCGCCGCCTTGCGGGCTTCCTTCTCCTTGGTGCGGTACTCGCGGATCTTGCCCTCGTGCTCAGCCTTGCGGTCCTGCTGGTTGCGGTAGAGCAGTTCCTCCTGCTGGTCGTAGTAGCGAGAGTTGCGCCCCTGGACTTCTTTCTCCAGCTCACCGAGCCGCGTCTTGAGCTGCGGCTCGACCTTCGCGACGTCGACCGCGACGGGTTGTTCACCCACGCCCTGGCAGGCGAGGTCGAGGATGTCGGCAACGTATTCCTCGTCCAGGTACTGGCAGTCGTCGGTCATGCCACCGGCGAGCATGTACGACTCGGAGATGTCCTCGTCGCGTGCTCGCATCGTGAAGGTCAGCAGGTTGACCGTCAGCTCGCCACTCTTGCCTTCGAGCGCCTTGACAGCGTTGCTGGCCCGCTTCGATTGGCCGAGCGAGAAGGTCAGTTCGCGCTGCGGCGTCTCGTGCGCCTTCGCGGTGTCTGCGACGTGCTGCGCGAGCGGACTGGCGTAGCGATACTGGTGGGCGTTCGGGAGCGGTTTCGACTTGAAGAAGTAGCGGCCCGTCGGTGCGTCCTTGGTAGGAGCCTGGTTCAGCACGAACGTGCGTCCGTCGCCCTCGAACGTCGCGACATCGCGGAGTTCGTGCTGGGTGATCGCAAGCAGGAGACGCTCGAACTTGTTGAGAACGTCGCCCGACTGCTCGTCGTACGCCTTCAGCCGATCCTGCACATGCGGATCAAGGTGGTCGAAGACCTTGGCCTTGGCGTTGGCCATCTCCTTCGAGATCTCGCCTGCGAACTGATCCTCAAGCTGTTTGAATGCCGCATCGATCTCGCCGGCCGTCTTGCAGCGGGTGAGGATGTCGCTGATCCGCTTCTCGAAGTCAAGGCCGTCCTCCACCGCGCCAAGCACCTCGTCGGAGGCGCCGAACACGCTCGAGAACAGTTGGAACTTGTTCGTCAGCAGCTCCAGGATGCGCTGCTCGGCGACGTTGCCCTTGTTGCTGAAGTTCACGACGACGACGTTGTGCTTTTGGCCGAAGCGGTGCACGCGGCCGATGCGCTGCTCGACGCGTTGCGGGTTCCACGGCAGGTCGTAGTTGACGAGCATCGAGCAGAACTGCAGGTTGATGCCCTCCGCCGCTGCCTCGGTCGCGATCATGATCGTGCCTTGCTCGCGGAAGTAGTCCACGAGCGCCTTTCGACGATCGACCGCCGGGATGCCCGTGATCATGTCGCCGTCCTTGTTGGCCGTCAGCCACGCCTGGTAGATCGCCGTCTGCTCCGGCGACGTGTTCGAGCCATTGAACAGCACGACGCCTTCGCCGCGACCGGCGTCGGCAAGCGTGCGGGCGATGTACTCCTGCGTCTTGGTCGAATCGGTGAAGATAATTGCCTTCTCGGCGGCGCCGAGCTCGCGGAGACGCTCGAAGCCCATGTCGAGAGCCTCGTGCAGCTTGACCGCCTTCTGATTGACGGCGATCGAGCGAGCCAGTGCAGCATACTCGCGGAGTTCATCGACCTCGGCGCGCATGCGCTTGAGAGTCTCGGCGTCGAGTTGCGCGCTCGATGTCTGATCCGTCGTCTCTTCGGCTTCCTCGACGATTTCCTCTTCGAGTTCGTCACCCGCCTCGAAGTCGGCCAGGAACAGCCCGCCACGGTTGTCGCGGAGTTTACCGGCGGCCACCTCGTCCGCCAGGCGGTTGGCGATGTTCTCCAGCGTGCTCGCAACGGCGTACGTCGATGATCCGAGGCGTTTGCGGATGATGAGCGCAGAGAGATGGCGCTGCGAGCCTGCGAACGCGAACAACTCGTCGCGCTGCAGGTAGTCGTTGACGAGGTCATACAAGCGCACCTCGTCCGGCGATGGTGTGAACTCGACGGTCAGCGGCATGCGCTTAGTGAACCGAATGTACTTGTTCGCGTCCTTGCGGAGCGTGCGCTTCGAGATCGCCGCCACACGCTCGACCAGGTCGTCGTCGCCGGTCAGGTCACGACTCTTGATGTAGCGCTCGCGGAATGCGTCGAGCGAGTAGAAGTAGTCAGGGTCGAATATCGAGACGAGGCCGTACAGCTCCTCGAGCTTGTTCTGCAGCGGCGTCGCGGTAAGAAGCACCGTCTTGTGCGCGCTCCGGGCGACGTGCGAGACGGCTTCAGCCATCTTGGCCTTGCCGTTCCAGTAGCTGCGTAGGCGGTGCGCTTCGTCAGCCACCACCAGGTCCCACGACTTCAGCAGTGAGGACTCGTGGCGGTGGGCGAACTCGTACGAGCAGATGAGGACTTCAGCGGCGCGGGTGTCCGTCTTCGCGAGCAGCGCGTCCTTCGACTTGGCGTCGAGGATCGTCGAAGGGATGAGGAACTTCTCGTACAGCTCCTGCTTCCACTGCTGACGCAGGCTCGAAGGAGCGATGATCAGGATGCGGCGCTTGCGCTCGGCCCAGTACTGCGAGATGACGATGCCAGCCTCGATCGTCTTGCCGAGCCCAACCTCATCAGCGAGAATTACACCCGGCAAAAACGGCGTTTGAAGGGCGAACAACGCGGCATCGATCTGATGTGGTTTCGGCTCTACCTGAGCGTCAAATAGCAGGCCAGCGAGCTTACCGACGTGATCGTTGGCATAACTTCGCTGCAACTCGTGAGCGAAGTACTTCGACTGGTAGTCGGTGAGATGCTGGGTCATGCCGCATCCTCCTCAACTAGCTCGAGGAGCGTTTCGGCGTCGAGCTTCTGCTCGGGGTCAGCCTTGCCTCGCACAAAGCGAATGCCCTCAGCCTCGAGAACCGCGACCGGCTTGCGCGTGTCAATGGGATCAAGCCATTTAAACCGATCAGAGACGGCGCCGTTGTTCGTCAGCACGCGATACGCATGCGAGCAATCGGTGCAGGTCGCCAGATGATTCGCCATCGGCTGCGGATACGTGCCGACGGCCTCGGCCAGGGCTTCGTAGCTCGTCCACGTGCCGTCAGGCATTGCAGCAAGCATGGCGTGCGCCTGCGACCAGTCGAACCGGCTGCCAGCGGTGAACTGCTTCTGGTACTTGCTGAGTGTTCTGTCGTCCAGTTCCGGACGCGCCCAGACCTTCACAGCTTCGAACGCCAGCGAGCTCGCTCGCTGCTCGATCTGGTCCTTGCCCCACGTAGCGAGCTGTCCGATCCCCTCGTTCAGCCGGAGCGGGCTGTGCTTGAACCCGCCCTCCATGTCACGCTTTTCCGGGAAGGATCGGTCGGAGTATTCGGAGTTGTAGCCGGTAAGCGTCAGGTTGCCGAGAGTGTGGAGGTACTGGTTGTGAACCGCTTGCCAATCCTCGCCAAGCGCCGTCTGCCAGGCGGGATTCGCGTTCTGCGGCATGATGTGCTCGATCGTATAGCGAGCCGTTGACGCTTCTTCTTTACTTCCGTGGTTCTCGAGCTTGTGGAAGAAGTACGCACGCCGTTTGATGTGATACATGTCCACTGTCTTGAGTGCCTCGATGAATTCCTCATCGGCAGGAAACCGTCGATAGTCCGGCAAGGTCAGCAGCCGAGCGCAAACGCTCTCGACGTAACGGTCCGGATCGATCGATGACACGAGCGTGGCGAACGTCTTATTGAGGCTGTTCGTTGGGATCGCGCAGACAGTCCGACGAAATATGTACGAGATCGTCGCGTCGAGGATCTGCGCGAAACCTGCCGACGTGAGTTTACCGGCCGCGTAGTCGGAATACACCTGGAGCTGGAACGGATACACGACCGTGGCAAGCTTCTCAATCTCTGCGAACCGACGAGCAAGCTGCATGTCCGTTTCCTTGCCGAGCGCCATTGCCGCGAACCACGTCACATGTCGGCTCAGATCGACGACAATCTGCTCACGGGTGACACCCTCCAGCTCCCGCCCGAAGGCGTACGCTTTGAAGGCTTCGTAGATCTCGTCAATGCGTGGAATCGTGTGCGACGGACTCTTGATCGTCAGATAGTGACGAACGAACTCGTCGAATCGTTTCTCGTTCGCCCCCTGGAACTCGCGCTCCATCGGGAACCAGTACGACTCATACAGGCGCTCTTGCTCTGCAGTCGGCATATCCATGAGCACGAAGTTGCGGATGAGATCGGCCTGCGACAGCTTCTTGCCGGTAGCGTTCATCGATTCGAAGACCAGCTGCGGATCGTCGAGACCGCGCGTCAGCTTGACGTCGACGACCACGAGCTTGTTGATCCCGTGGCATACCTCGACCAAATTCGTCTTCGGATCGCGAAGCTGTGAGAGGAAGAGGTTGAAGTTTGCAACGACACGAGAATCCTTGTCTGGCTGCGTTCCCTGCCGAATTACTGACTTGAGAGCGTCCTTGTCTCGCTGTGTGAGGATAAGCTTGAAATAATCGTCGCCTGATTCATACTGGTTTGTCAGATAGAGGCCGCGGATCCTCTGGGGCGCGAATCCTGGCACAGGCTCACGCTCATCCTCGGGAAGCTCCTCGAGACGCTGCGCGAGTGCGGCGAGGAGCAGCGTAACAGTCGTCACTCGTTGCTGACCATCGATAATCAGGTCTGGCTCACGCGAAGTATTCGATCCCTGGTCGCGCTCGATGTATACGATTGAGCCCGTGAAGTGATTGTTCAGCGAAGTGCGCTGCCCGGCACGGACTATGTCCCGCCAGAGCTGATAACACTCAGCCTCACCCCACGAGTAGACGCGCTGGTAGATCGGCACGACGAAGCGCTCAGACTTCTTCAAGAGCTGTAGCAGGTTCGTGTCAACAGCCTTCATCTCAAAGCCTCCAAGTGCCTGCAGGCACACTCATCTTGACGAATGCTCTGCATATCGATGGTTGTCATAGTTGATCTCCTGCGCTCATGGGCGCGCTAATTGCTGCTTGGGTCGCCGATTTCACGATATCCGGAGCCACCGACACTCGATGGCTCCGACACCAACTGAAGGTCCAATGACCGAGAGGAAAGGCACCTGCGTACCGAACGCCGGAGACTGTCATTAAGTGCACGTTGGCCTGGAGTTTCAGTCGGGACCCCCCCTACTTCTCTTGTGCCACACGTGCGCAGCTATTTGTCGATCGGCTCTTGTGAGGCCAGCGATGGCGTCGAGCCGCCTGCCGCACTGATCGCCCTCGGCACTACCAAGGAATATCTGCCGCAGGTAATCTGCTCGCGGTCCGATTACTCGAGTCTGTACTCCCAGTTCAGGGCGTAGCCGGGCTGCCCACGCTTCAAGGCACCGGAGAGAGCTTGCCGCCTTGGTCCACGACCCGGCCGCTTGCGATGGCTCGGTCGATCGCCTCGTTCAGGCGCGCATCGAGAATCGAGCCATTCCTATTCCAACCGTAGAGCCTCGCGATCTGCACCGCGACCTCCGGGCGGGGCGCTCCACCAACATCCAGGACAAGCTGCTCGACTGCCTTCGAGAATTCGTCGATGTGGACCTGCTGTGGTTTGCGCCCATTCTCGTTGCTCCGGACCTTAGTGACTGGTCTGCCCGAGACATCGATGAAGTCATCGTTGCGCACAACGTCGGCTATCTCAATCGCCAAGTCGATGTTCTCCTTCATCCGCTGGGAGATCCTACCGATGTTCCACCATTGCCTGATCCGTTCGAAAACCAGGTCCATGTGAACGGGTCCTTCGGCCCTTGCGAGGCTAGAAATGGGCTCGATCAAATAGTGATAACTGCCGCGTTCGCCCGGGTCAACCCAGGACGGTAGATACTGCGTTGCCGACTTCTTGTATGGGACAACCCAACCGTAGGACGCTTCTGTCGGCGCTGGCACCGTCTCCACGTCCGGGCGCACCAACTTTGGATGGCTCCGCCTCATCGCGGAGGTTTTGCCTGCGATGGCCTCCTCAATTGCGGTCCGGAGACGCTGTTCCTCGGTGGCCCGATCCCGATACCAGGACGTGCCCCAGATCCGGTGCAGTGTCCAGCCCAATCCTTCGAGCACCTGGTCGCGCAATCGGTCTCGATCTCGTGCAGTCGGCGAAGAATGGTACTGGTACCCATCGCACTCGACACCGATCGCGAATACGCCGGGCTTCGCGGGATGACGTACGGCGAGGTCAATGCGAAATCCTGCAGCGCCAACCTGGGGCTCAACGTTGTAGCCCCAGGCCTCGATCGTGCGAATAACCGACTCCTCGAAAGGCGACTCCGGCATGAGCCCCGTTGCTGCAGACTGCGTCCCGAGCACCTCGATGCCGCGCTTCGCGAAGTCGAGGTAGGCCCGCAGCGCCTCGACATTTTCGTTCTGCGAAGCTGGGATGTCGTGTGCCTCCATCGAGGACACGACTTCGATACGCTGCCTAGCGCGAGTGATGCCGACGTTCAATCGCCGCCAACCCTTTTCCTTGTTGAGGACTCCAAAGTTCGTCGAAATTTTCCCTGCTTCATCGGGACCGTAGCCTACCGAGAACAGGATCACGTCCCGTTCGTCGCCCTGCACCGACTCAAGCGAGCGAACGAAGAAGCCGTCGAGGCGGTCACTCCTGTCGAAGTGCTCATCGAGGTCGCGGTTGGAATCCCTGAGCTCGTCGACGGCCGCGGTCACCGCCGCTGCTTGTGCCACGGAGAACGTGACCACGCCTAGCGAGGCTCCTGGCCTGGTCCTGTAGTGGTGGATAACCCGCTCGGCCACGACCTTGGCCTCGCGCGGGTTGTCCCGGCCGCCTCCTCTCCTGTAGAGGCCGTCTGCCAGGAAAAACTCGACGCCGACGTCCGGTCCGTCCTCCTGCGCCGAGGGGTAAGTGACCAGCTTTCCTTCGTAGAAGCGGTAATTCGAGAACGCGATAAGGGCCTCGTGGCGGGACCGGTAGTGCCAGCGCAGCCCGAGGTTCCGGAACGCGCCGGCCGACTTGGCAAGCTCCAGAATCGATTGGAAGTCCTGCACGTCGGAGTCAAGCTCCGCATCTTCGTCGGTCTCAGTGGCGCGTGCAAAGAACGATGTCGGAGGCAACTGCTTGTCATCTCCTGCGAGGATGAACGCACGTCCGCGATAGATGCAGTTGATTGAGTCGCCAGGCGTGACCTGCGACGCCTCATCGAAGATGACCACGTCGAACTTCATGTCGGACGGCAGGTACTGCGATACCGCGAGCGGCGACATCATGAAGACCGGCTTGATCGCCTGGACTGCGCTCCTTGCCTGCGAGATTAGGGACTTCACCGACATGTGCCTGCGCTGCTTCATCCCCTCCCTGCGTAGCAAAGCGGGTTCTCCCAGCGATGTGTTGCCCGGACGGCGTGTGTTCGCGGCCCGGATAATATCGCGGGTAGCGGCCGCGATGACTTCGAGATCCAGTGCTTTGAACTCGTCGACGAGCGCGCGCCGATCTGTCGCCAGGACTGGGTGCAGCCGCTCGTCGTTCTTAATCTGTGCGTCAGCCCATGCCCTGAGGAGCGCGCGCTCCACAACCTGAGGCACTTCCGATGCGGGGACCCGCATCTCAATGCAGAACTCGATGGTCGAATCGAGATCGTGCGTCCTCAAATACTCGCGGATCTCCGTGTAGTCGAACCACTCTTGCTGCCCCACCGTGTCAGAGCCAAGCTCCTCTATGAGGCTCGCGGCGCCGTCGAACTCTGCGCACTCGTCAAGGAGCTCCGCCGTGCGCGAAGGCGCAAACGCTCCGATTACTGCGTCGCGGTCGACCTCCCACTTCGCGAGCGCCGCGGGCAAAGCCGAAACAGGGGTCGACGAAGCCAATGCTGTCTGCTGCTCGGGCGTCAGCGCACCACCCGTCAGTGCCTCGCTTCGGACACGCTTCGCCCACGAGATCGCCGAATCGATATGGTCGAGTTGCGTCGCGGATCCTTGGAACAGCGCCCCGAAGCGCTCCTCAAACTCCGATCCGCGGGTGTCCAGAGCCGCCGCGGCCGCGCGCGCCTCATCGCAAGAGCGTTGGATCGTGGCTGAATCGTCGACCGTATGGTCACGCCCGGTCACCGCGTTTACTGCTTCGACCACTGACAGTGCATCCGCGACGGGTCCCGCGTGCGCCTCGATCCAATCCAGCGATGTCTGTATCGGCTCCATGAGCAGCTCCTGTCGACCAACGAGGGCGGGAGCGGGTGCGAGCGAGCTCCGCCAATCACCGAGCGCCGCGGCTGCCTCCGCAGCCATCTGCTGGTGCGCAGGCTCGGCGAGTGCAGCAGTGAAATACTGCACTGTTTGTGGTTGCACGGCCCCTCCTGACAGGACGATCACCTCCTCTGCGACCACGAACAATTGGTCGAGGACCGCCCAGTTGGTACCTCTGCCCTGCCAGTACCTGCCGAGCGATTGCGAATGCACGACACCGGCTCCCTCGAAAGACTCGCTCGCGTCCGACCACGCGATCGCCTCGGAGAGACGGGAGATGCCGGACTTCACTTGGGATGCGTCCGCCAGGAGCGTCGCCACTGTCTTCTTGTCGGTGCGATATGTCCGCGAGAGTTTGCGCAACCCGGTGTGCAGGTTGCTGAACCTGTCCTGGAGCTCACGCAGCGGGGCGCTGAGCGCCTCCGCCCGGTAGAGCGACTGCGCGCGCTCCTCCGCTTTGTCGAGCTCTATCGCCTTCATGCGGACCTCCGCAGCAGCGTTCCGCGCTGCTTGGAGTCCCGCAGGTGTCAACCAAGTCGGCTCCAGCACGGCTCCGGATGCCCGCAGGTCGACCATTCGCACCACTCGGTCCGCGTCCGAATACGAAATCGGCTCAGGGAGGCCCGCCGCCCGCGCGAGGCCGTGCAGCGAGGCCATGGCCGATGTCAACCCCGCGGCGTGGTGGGCCAGGTATGCGCCTGCGACGCGTAGCTGCTCAGCGTTCTGGGGGCCAAGGTCGATGCCGCCCGCAACATTCGGCTGAACGACGTCGGATGACACCCCTGGGGAGAACGAGGTGAACGGCACCCCACCCAGTGCCTCTACTATGGCGGCCTTCCCTCTGTAGTCCTCTACCAGCACCCCTAGTTGTGACCGGCTCTCCTCAATCGGTGTCAGGTCGGCCGCGGCCAGCCAGCGTTCGTCAGCTGAGTCCGGGCGTTCGGAGTGCTGCAGATTCAAGAGCTCGATTAGTCGGTGCGCTTGGTCAGGGCGATCGATACCGAAAGACCGGACCAGCTCGGAGTTGACCTGCATCATGCCGCGGAGCTCTCGAAGAGCGCGGTCAGCAGCCCACAGGCGCGCCTCGAGCGAGGTTTCGTCGACGACTTCCCTCCACAGAAACGACTTGCCCTGGGCGGCGGGTCTCCAGTTCCGTTCTAACCTGCGGAGCGCTGCGTAGATGCCAGAAAGCCCGTCCTGGTCGAGCCCTAACGGCGAGCGTTCCGGTATCGGAGCGGCAGGTACGTCGACGAGGCCCGCGAGGAGTCCGAGGACGTCGTGAAGCGACAGCCCGAGCGGTGACCGGATTTCATTCATCGCCGACGCATAGGCGTTCAGCTTCATGCGCTTATCGACCAGTGCGGCGCGCGACTTCGCCGATATTCCACGAGGCGGTTTCGTCACATTCTCGAGCGTCTGAAGAAGCTCGACGGCGACCTCGCGTCTGTTCACTTTGTGCGAATGGAGCTCTAGCAGGTAGCTTCCGAGCCCAGCATCCGTCAACCTGTTCCGTACGACATCGAGCGCTGCAATCTTCTCGGATACGAAGAGCACGGACTTGCCCGAGTGCATCAGCGCGCCGATCATGTTCGCGATCGTCTGAGACTTTCCCGTTCCAGGAGGCCCGTCCATGACGAAGCTACGACCAGCAAGGGCAGCTGCCACCGCCGCGCGCTGCGAAGAGTCCGCGTCGAGGACGAATGGTGTCGACTCCGGCGGAGCAGCGTCGTCGATGGTGGCAGGATCGATGGGTTCGAACTGGAACTCTTCGGTCTGGCTCGTCGGGTCTCCGTTGGCGAGTGCACGCACGATCGGGTGATCTGAGATGGCCTCCTCGTTGTCGAGCAGGTCCTTGTACATCGCTTCCTTGGTGAAGGAGAAGGTTGCGAGGTGCGCCTCCGCCCGAATCTCCCAGTCTTTGAGGTCGGGAGCAGCCGACAGCCTCTTCCTGAACAGCTCGAGGATCTCCGAAATCTGCAGATCCTCGATGTCATCGAGCACCGGCCAGGCGACCCCGAATTCAGCCAGTCTGAGTGGCAGGGCCGAGTTGAGCACGGGGTCGTCCTCGCTGCCCACGAGCTTTGGTGTCGCCCGCGGCCCCTCTGGCAAGAGCTCGACAGGGACGAGGTACAGCGGGCTCGCCATGTCCGACCCGTCGACGTCCTTCCATCGGAGCATGCCAAACGCGATGTAGAGGACCGAGAGTCCGCGGTCAATGAACTCCTGGTTCGCTTTGCGCATCAAGGTGCGAGCGATCGTACCTATGTCATTCTCTGGCCGGGGGACGTGGACCATGTTGCGCCCGCGCGGCGGTTTGACTAGGTACTCCTCGCCATCTTCGCCCACCTCGACCCTGTCGCCCTGCAACACGAGCGGATTCCCAGAGGCGACGAGCCCCTGCAGCACATCGAGTTCCGGGGCGTCGAAGGTGAGCGAAGACCGCTTCGGCGGGTTGAACTTGATTAGTCGGCTCCGGCGGTCGAGCCCGATCAAGCTCTCTCTCCACACTTTCAGCGCATCTCGCGTGGCTCGCTTCCCTGTCACTGATCACCCTCGAATCCCGTGCTGCTGTTCGCTTGCCCGGAATTCCCGGGTAGTCACATACCGGTCACTTTAGTAGAGATTTATGGCGCGTCTCGCCGTTAAAAGTCTATGAGGAGATAGGGCAACACGACCTGGTGACCTCGAGAGAACGTCCCGAACGGCCAAGCGCGTCCGTCACACCTTCGGCCTAGCCATGAAGAAAGATGCAGTGCCGCAACAAAAGCTAACGAAAATGCCAATCAACTTGTGGCTCGACGTATCAGCATAGAGTTACGTGAAGGCCACACCCGTATCTTTGATACTTTATCCGTTGGAAAGCTCGGCAGAGATTCACAGTGATTGCGGAGCGAAGTCCGTTCAGTTCGCCCGCCCACGCACACCGCCGTCTCGAGTCGCAACATAGCTTTCGAACCCGCCGTGGTTTGGGTGTTCCGCTCTGGGTTCCACTCTGGCCCTATGGCGCGCCGAGTTTTCTTCCCCTTGGACGGAAGAGATTGGAGTTTTCAAGGGACGAACCGCATACCGCGGGCGCCCACCGCACTCACCGCGGTTTCGCAATCATGTGCTCGCGTTTGTACACGAGCGCCGCCGCACAGGAGAGTCAGCTGGATAGATCGGGATCGTGTCAGCGACTTTCGATCGCAGGAACCAGCCTGCGCGGGTCGGCTGGCCCCCGCGAGCAGTATTTGAATCATGGGCTTCGCACGACGGCCGAGGACCTAGTCGACCTGAACTTCGCCGCGACCGTTCCGAACTACCTGTGTCGCACGGAAATCACCAAAGACCTCACAACCAACCTGTTTGAACACGAGATCGTCGGAATAGCCACTATCGGCGACGTATTGGAGTTCACCGAGACCGGCGACCGCCTCGAATCAGTCGTCCCTTGAGCTACTGGTCTCAAGGCCACCAATCGCTTCTCTCATGAAATCAGTACCAAAGTTAAATTTCCAAGCTCCCTTTGGGCCCTCGGTGATATGAGTCAACACTTGCTGCATCAAAGGCAGATGTTTCGGCCCACTACGCACAGTTCGATGCCTGCACTGGCCAACATGCAGGGTTCCGTTGGCGCATCCGATTGCCCAGACCGAATGTCCTACGTCCGTGATACGGTCTCAACAGGTTCAAGAGTTGCAGCTTTCAGTACCTGGCTGGCTGCACGGCAACCCCCTCCATCGAGCGGGGTGCCCCAGGGGAAGAACCGGCATGAGCAACCGTTCATGCAAGTCGATGGATACCCACGTGCGTGCACGCTGGGATCCGGTAAGGAACATTCCCGTGTCTGATTACCGAGTTGGCCCCTGTGCCGACGAAACTCATAACCCCGACCCTTCAGAAGGTTGGGGCGACGTGCCTGAGGCTGATCGACCTCTGTGGTCTCGCTACATGATTGACTATTGCCCTTCGTTCCCTGGCGGGATGTTGATGAGTGCGATCGACAACAGCGTCAAAGACATCACCACCCGTATCCCGCAAGTTTGGAAACAGACAGCCGCAGAACTGCACAGCGCCGGGTTCACTCCGCTTCGTTACTACCTGCTCGCTGAATTGTTGGCGGATCTGCGGGAACGCAACAAACTCAACCAAGCAGCCCACGGTCGCCTTTTCAGGCAGTGGTTCAAGGATCCAGTGCCTGCTTTTCAACTCAGAGCGGATGCCTGGAAGCCCTGGCTCGAGCGATTGAACCGAGCAGAATCACCCAGCCGAGCGCTTGACTACGTGCTCCATGATGCGGATGTGCCGCGGCTCGGCAGGCGGCGAACGAACCAACGGCATCGACTGAGCGGGCCGCGCTACTCGCAGTCCTCCCCCATCTTGGATACGGGCGCGAACCCCGGAACGTCTATCTCGAAGTACACCGAGCTGCGCGAGCGGAACCGCCTGCTCGAGCAAGAGAACGAGGCACTCCGACGGGCGGCAGGTGATGTCACGCAGGCACATCGGCCCGGCAGTGAGTTAACCGATCGTGATTGCGCCCGCCGCTGACGGGAGCTTCCTGGTGGTGTCGCGCCGAGTGTTAAAGCCCGGCTTCTAACGCTTGGGTGAGCCCTGTTCGAAATAACGTTGGGGTCGGACGCAACGGATGCATCCGGCCCCAACGTGTACCGGTCAAGATGCCAACCGACTCCACAAATGAATCAAACCCCTGCTCGCACTAACGCGAATCAGGGGTTCGATTCTGGAAAATTTTGTGGACCTAAGGGGATTCGAACCCCTGACCCCCTGCATGCCATGCAGGTGCGCTACCAGCTGCGCCATAGGCCCAATTTGGGGCTTCCCGCTGGGGAAGCAACTCAACGACTATAGCCCAGATCTGAACGCGTGCGCAAGTTGAGCGCGCCGCGCGAGGCCAGCCCCGGGCATCCGCCCTACTTCTTCGACTGCGAGCGCACGTCCCAGATCATGCGAATCGCGACGAGCACGAGGAACACCGAGAACGTCACGTTCGCGGCAAACGGCGACAACACGGTCGAGAGCCACACGCTGAACGGCGTCACGACGCCCGCGGCCAAGCCGAGCGTCAACGCCCCAACCGTGTCGACGTTGCGGTGGCGGATGTTCGCCACGGTGCCCGACAACCCGGTCGCGATGATCATGAGCAGCGACGTGCCCTTCGCAACGAGGTCGCTCGCGCCGAACAGCACGACGAGCGCGGGCACGACGATCACTCCACCGCCGATGCCAAGCAGACCGCCGGCGATGCCGGCCACGAGGCCGACCACGACGATGAGTGCGCCATTGAGCAGGTCGACGTGCACCTCGGCGTCGCGCGACGGCACAACCAAGAACAGCGTGACGATGACGATCACCAAGAAGCAGATGAAGGCGATCTGCACGATGCGCTTCTCGAGTCGTTTCAGCAGCCACGCGCCGATCGGCGCGCCGACGATCGACCCGACCGCGAGCAACAGCGCGAGCAGATAGTCGACGTCGCCGCGCAGGCCGTAGCTCACGACACCGACGACGGCCGGAATCACGATCGCGAGCAGCGAGGTGCCCGACGCGACCTTGTGGTCATAGGCGAGCAGATACACGAGCGCCGGCACGATGATGATGCCGCCGCCCACGCCGAACAGGCCCGAGGCGATGCCGACGGCCACGCCGACGAGAATGAGGCCGAGCCAGTTCCGCTTCGCGGGAAGTGAGGGTATCGTCACCCTGCGATGCTACTCCGGCGCCTGGTCGGCGTCGGGCTCGTCTTCGGCCTCGGATGCGCTTGCCGCGGCAGCCTCGGCGGCCTCCACCAGCCCGAGCGGCACGATCGGCGCATCCCGCCAGAGACGCTCGAGCGAGTAGTACTCACGCTCTTCCTCGTGGAACACGTGCACGACGAGGTCGCCGAAGTCGAGCAGCACCCAGCGGCCGAGCTCGGTGCCCTCCTTGCGCAGCGACTTCACGCCGAAGTCCTCGCGCAGCTTGTCTTCGATCTCTTCGGCGATCGAGAGCACCATGCGCTCGTTGCGGCCGGAAGCGACGAGAAACACGTCGGCGTACGGCAGCGTCTCGCTCACGTCGAGGCCGATCTGCTCGGTGGCCTGACGCTCGTCGGCGGCCAGCGCGGCCGCCTTGGTCAATGCGATGGCGTTCTCAGAAGCGGTCATAGATCAAGGCTCCAACCCTGCAGCTAAATGCTGCGCTGTTCATCCGGCCGATAGAGCCGGTTCTTGGTGATGTATTGCACGATGCCGTCCGGCACGAGGTACCAGACCTGGGCGCCGGCGCGCACGCGGGCGCGGCAGTCGGTCGACGAAATGGCGAGCGCGGGAATCTCGAGCACCGAGACGTTCTCGAGCGACAGGCCCGCGAGGTCGAGCTCGTGGCCGGGTCGCGTGACGGCGACGAAGTGCGCGAGCGCGAACATCTCGTCGGCGTCTTTCCACTCGAGAATCTGCGTCACGGCGTCGGCACCCGTGATGAAGAAGAGCTCGGCCTCGGGCATGAGGCGGTGAAAGTCGCGCAGCGTGTCGATGGTGTAGGTCGGCCCCGGGCGGTCGATGTCGACGCGGCTCGTCTTGAAGCGCGGGTTCGACGCGGTCGCGATCACCGTCATGAGGTAACGATGCTCGGCCGGCGAGACGCCGTCTTTCATGTACGGGTTGCCCGTCGGAACGAAGAACACCTCATCGAGGTCGAAGTGCTGCGCAACTTCGCTGCCCGCGACGAGGTGACCGTGGTGAATCGGATCGAAGGTGCCACCCATAATGCCGACGCGATGTCGTCGGCGCTGGGCGGGCTCGAATTCGTTCGGCGTCACGCCAGTGATTCGCTAGTGATCTTGGTGCCGCTGTGCAGCACGCTGCTCACCCTGCGAGCGGCCGATCTGGTCGCGGATGAGTGCGTCTTCGTGGCCAGGCACAGCCCGCGCACCCTCGTGGGCGCCTTCGGCAATCGGATGACCCGGGTGACCGATGGGCTCATACACATAGACCGTCGGGTTCTCGGGGTGGCTCGCGGCCATGTTGCGGAACGAGAACGCCACAAGGGCGCAGACCAGCAGAATCACGAGGGCGATGATGCCGAACACGATCGGGGGAAACCACGTCTCGCCCGGGTGGACGATCATTTCACCGGCCGACTGGATGACTGCGGGAAGCTCGAACATACCCACCATCCTAGCGCGAGTTCTCAGCCGATTCGGCCGCTTCGTCGTCGCCGTTCCAGATGCCAGCCTTGCGTTCGTCCTCAAGCTGCTCGCGGGCGGCCGACTTGGCGTCCATCCAGCGGTAGTAGTCCTCGCGGCGCTCCTTCGTGGTGCGACGCGTGCGCTCTTCGAAGCGGATGTCCGAGCCGCGCGCCGTCATCACCTCGGCGGCCGACGAAAGTGTCGGCTCCCAGTCGAAGATCATGCCGTCGCCAGGGCCAATCACCACGGTCGACCCGGCCTGCGCGCCCTTCGCGACAAGGGCATCCTCGAGACCGAGCTTCGCGAGGCGATCGGCGAGGTAGCCGACGGCCTCGTCGTTCGCGAAATCGGTCTGCGCCACCCAGCGCTCGGGCTTGCGGCCGAGGATGCGGTATATGTCGCCCCAGGTGCCACCCTCGACCCGGATCGTGTAGTCCTTCTCGTCGACTGCCTTCGGTCGAATGACGATGCGTTCGCGCTGGTCGTTCTGCTCGGCACGCGCGGCGCGAGCCTGCTCGACGATGTCGCCGAGCGCGAAGCCGAGTTCGCGCAGGCCCTCGTGCGAAACGGTCGACACGAGAAACACCTTGTAGCCGCGCGCCTCGAGATCGGGACGGATGAACTCGGCCAGCTCGCGCGCATCCGGCACGTCGATCTTGTTCAGCGCGACGATGGCGGGCCGCTGCGTGAGCGGCGTCTGCCCCTCGGGCACCTCGTAGGCGTCGAGCTCGGCAAGGATGATGTCGAGGTCACTGAGCGGGTCGCGGCCCGGCTCGAGTGTGGCGCAGTCGAGCACGTGCAGCAGCGCCTCGCAGCGCTCGACGTGGCGGAGGAACTCGAGCCCGAGGCCACGGCCCTCGCTCGCGCCCTCGATGAGGCCCGGCACATCGGCCATCGTGAAGCGGCTGTTGCCGGTCTCGATGACGCCGAGGTTCGGGTGCAGCGTGGTAAACGGGTAGTCGGCAATCTTCGGCTTCGCGGCGCTCATCGCGGCGATGAGTGAGCTCTTGCCGGCGCTCGGGTACCCCACGAGCGCGACGTCGGCGACGGTCTTGAGCTCGAGCACGAGCTCGGTGGTCTCGCCCGGCGTGCCGAGCAGCGCGAAGCCCGGGGCCTTGCGCTTCGAGTTCGCGAGCGAGTTGTTGCCGAGGCCACCGAGGCCGCCCTCGGCCGCGACCAGGCGCATCCCAGGCGTGTCGAGGTCGACGATCACCTCGCCGTCGGTGTCGCGCACGACGGTGCCAACGGGCACGGGCAACTCGAGATCGCCGCCCTTCGTGCCGTTGCGGTAGTCGCCCATGCCGAAGCCGCCCGAGTCGCTGCGCTGGTGCGGCGTGTGGTGGTAGGTGAGCAGCGTGGTCACATCGGGGTCGGCGACGAGCACGATGTCGCCACCGTCACCGCCATTGCCGCCGTCAGGGCCAGCGAGCGGCTTGAACTTTTCGCGGCGAATCGACATGCAGCCATTGCCGCCGTCGCCAGCGCGCAGGTACAGACGTACCTCATCGACGAACGTTGCCATGAATGCTCCTTCGTTCCCGTTCCATTGTGCCGCCCCGCGTGGCGCCCGTGTTCAGGCCACGTGCGGCAATGAAAAAAGGGGCGGAGAGTGTCCGCCCCTTTTTCAAAGTGTGCCGGTTTGCCGGCTCACAGCGCCCTATTCGGCTGCTGCGACGATGTTCACGACCTTGCGCATGCCCTTGGCGCCGAACTCGACCTTGCCGCCCGCGAGAGCGAACAGGGTGTCGTCGCCACCACGGCCGACGTTGACGCCGGGGTGGAACTTGGTGCCGCGCTGGCGGACGAGGATCTCACCGGCGTTGACTTCCTGACCAGCGAAGCGCTTCACACCGAGACGCTGAGCGTTGGAGTCGCGGCCGTTCTTGGACGAGCTTGCGCCCTTCTTGTGTGCCATTTCAGTATGCTCCTGACGACTTACTTAATGTCGGTGATCTTGACCGTGGTGAGCTCCTGGCGGTGGCCCTGGCGCTTCTTGTAACCGGTCTTGTTCTTGTACTTCATGATGCGGATCTTCGGGCCGCGGAGGTTTTCAACAACCTCGGCCGAGACCGTCACCTTTGCGAGCTTGTCAGCGTCGCTGGTGATGTTGTCACCGTCGACGAGCAGCACGGCGGGAAGAACAACCTTGCCCTTGTCGTCTGCGACGACGCGGTTCATCGTAACGATCGAGCCAACCTCGACCTTTTCCTGCCGGCCACCGGCGCGCACTACTGCGAATACCACTTCAGCTACCTTTTCTTTGTGCTCGGCGACCGAAGTCGCTTCGCGAACGATTTGCGTGACGTGCCGGTGCACGTACCCTGACGCTCTCACTGCGCGGCCGACGCCGCGTCGCTCGAAGAGCGTGCAACAGCGACCTACTTTAGTCGATTCTTCGGGTGAGCGTCAACCCTCGGAGTCGACCCGCTCGCGGGGAATTACTCCCCCGCGATCGGGCCCGTCGTGATGCGCCGACGGCGCTTCGGCGAGCTGGTCTTCGGGGCCTCGGCGGCCGGGGCCGACTCGGCGTTGGCCTGCGGGGCGGCCTGAGGCTGCTCCTTGGGCTGGCTCTGTGTGGCGGGCTCGCTCGGCTCGGCGCTGGTGCCCGCGAGCGAGTCGAGGGCAGCATCGAGGGATGCGAGGCTCAGCGACCCGTCGGCCAGCGGCTCGGCCTTCGGTGCCGGCTCCTTGGCCTCGGGCAGCTCAATCGAGCGCGCCGACTCGCGGCGCGCCTCGTTGTTTGAGGCGTCGGCCGTCACCGTGCCCGTGCTCACGCGGCGGCGACGGGGCTTGGATGCGCGGGGCGCCTCCTCGGCCTTCGTCGCGTCCTGGGCGGGCTGGGTCGTGGTGGCGGCGGCGCGGTCGCTGGACGAGCGGTTGCTGGCGTTGCGATCGTTTGCCGAACGGTCGCTGGAGTTGCGGTCGCTGGTGCTGCGATCGCCGGCCGACGCATCCTGCTGTCCCGGATCGCGGCTGTCACGGGCATCCCGCTGGTCCTCGGCCTGCTCGGAGCTCGAGTTCTGCGGCTCGTCGCCCTGCTGTTCGGCATTACGGTTGCGACCGCGGCCGCCGCGGCGCGAGCGCCGCGAACGACGGCCCTCACCGTTCGAGTCGTTGTCGTTTGACGAGTCGCCTCCGGCCGCGAGCACATCGGCAGCGGGCTTGCCCGACGCTGCCGCGGCAGCCGCATCCGCGAGTTTCTCAGCCGCCTCGCGCACCGCCTCGTCGTCCTTCGCCGACACCATGGTCGACGCGGCGATCTTCGTCAGCGCATTGCGGGCGTCATCGGTGATCTCGTGGGTGCCGCCGCCGTTCGAACCGCTCTGCGTCTGGTTCTGGTTCTGGTTCTGGTTTTGGCCCTGGTTTTGGTTGCGACCGTTGTCGTTCTGGCCCTTGTTGTTGCCACGGCGCGACTGCGAGCGGCCCTTCGACTGGTTGCTGTTGCCGCCGCCGTGGTTGACCGGGTGCGAGTGCACGACGACGCCGCGGCCGGCGCAGGCAGCACAGGGCTCCGAGAAGGTCTCGAGCAGGCCAAGACCGATCTTCTTGCGGGTCATCTGCACGAGGCCGAGGCTCGTGACCTCGGCGACCTGGTGCTTCGTGCGGTCACGCGAGAGACCCTCGACGAGGCGGCGGTGGACGAGGTCGCGGTTCGTCTCGAGCACCATGTCGATGAAGTCGATGACGATGATGCCGCCGATGTCGCGCAGGCGCAGCTGGCGAATGATCTCTTCGGCCGCCTCGAGGTTGTTCTTCGTGACGGTCTCTTCGAGGTTGCCACCCGAGCCGACGAACTTGCCGGTGTTGACGTCGATGACCGTCATCGCCTCGGTGCGGTCGATGACGAGCGAACCACCCGACGGCAGCCAGACCTTGCGGCTGAGCGCCTTGTCGATCATGTCGTTGACCTTGTACTCAACGAAGATGTCGTCGCCGGTGTACTTCTCGACGCGCTCGAGCAGGTCGGGGGCGACCTGACCGAGGTAGGTCTTGATCGTCTCGAGCTCGGAGTTGCCCTGGATGATCAGCTGGTGGAAGTCCTCGTTGAAGACGTCGCGGATGATCTTGATGAGCATGTCGGGCTCGGCGTGGAGCGTCTTCGGGCCCTTGCCTGCCGAGGCGACCTGCTTCTGGATGTCTTCCCACTGGCGCGTGAGGCGCTCAACGTCGCGCTGCAGCTGCTCCTCGGTCGCGCCCTCGGCGGCGGTGCGCACGATGACGCCAACGCCGTCCGGCAGCACCTCCTTGAGGATCTTCTTGAGGCGCGTGCGCTCGGTCTCGGGCAGCTTGCGGCTGATGCCGTTGAGCGTGTTGCCGGGCACGTACACGAGGTAGCGGCCGGGCAGCGAGATCTGGCTGGTCAGGCGGGCACCCTTGTGTCCGACAGGGTCTTTCGTGACCTGCACGAGCACCTTGTCGCCCGGCTTGAGGGCATTCTCGATCTTGCGGGCCGTATTCGGGCCGAGCTTCGCGGCGCTCCAGTCAACCTCGCCCGAGTAGAGCACGGCGTTGCGGGCCTCGCCGATGTCGACAAACGCGGCCTCCATGCTCGGCAACACGTTCTGCACGCGGCCGAGGTAGACGTTGCCAATGAGCGAGACGTCTTCGTTGCGGGCAACGTAGTGCTCGACCAGGATGTTGTCCTCGAGCACGCCGATCTGCACGCGACCGTCCTTGGCGCGCACGAGCATCTTGCGGTCGACCGACTCGCGGCGGGCCTGGAATTCGCTCTCGGTGACGACGGTGCGGCGGCGGCCGAGCTCGCGGCTTTCGCGGCGGCGGGCGCGCTTCGCGGCGAGGCGCGTCGAGCCCTTAACGGCCTGCGGCTCGTCGATGACCTCGGCGTCGGTGTCGTCGTCAAAGTCGCTCGAGTCGCGGCCAGAGTCGCGGCTGCGGTCGCGGTCGCGGTCACGCTCGCGGCGCTGGGGTTCGCGCTGCTCGCGCTCCTGCTCGTCACCGCGGCGGCCGCGGCGCGAGGTGCGGCGGCGGTTGTTGCTGTTGCTCTCGTTGTCGTCGCCGTCCTCGTCGTTCGCGTCGTCGCGCTGCTGCGGCTCGCGCGGCTCGTTGCGGCTGCTGCGGGGGGCCTCGGGCAGCGGCGGCAAGTCGGGCGCAAGGAAGAAGAGGGTGCGCTGCGTGATGACCTCGGGAATGCGCGGGTGGCGCTCGTCCTCTGGCTTCGCGTCGTCGGTCTTCGCGGCGTCGTCAGCCTTGTCGGTGTCGTCGGCCTTCGCGCTGTCGTCGGCAACTGCCGCCGCGTCGTCACTCTCTGCGACGTCAGCCTTTGCAGGGTCTGTGCTGTCGGCGCTGCTGGCCTCAGTCGAGTCGGCGGCCTCGGTCGCCGCCGCGTCGGCGTCGCCCTTGGCGTCGTCCGAAGTCACGTCGGCGGCAGTTCCGCCCTCGTTTGACTCGGCGTCGGCCGCGGGCTGCGACTCTGTGTCGGTCGATGCCGCGTCGACAGCATCGCTCGTCGCCTCAGCCTGCGGCTGAGCGGCGTCGTCGATCTGGTTCGCTTCGTCGTTGGAGTTATTGGAATCGTTGTTGTGGTTGTCCACCGTCACTGGGGTGCTCCTGCTGTCGCCGACCAGTCGCTGGCGCGATTCCTGGTCGAAACTGTGTCTTGGCCGCGGTCAGCCCGCGGGAAATCTGTCGTCGTGGGTACGGCGTGCCGCTGGTGCGGCGGGAGCGGTTGCTCCGAAAGTCTCAGTACGCTTTCGCGCACTCTGACAGTATCGCACGGTGCGGCTCCGACCTGCTCAGTCAGTGACCCCGAACGCGCCACTTTGCCGGTACCTATTTGTACGGCTACGGCAGGACTGCTGCACGCACAGACCTATGCCAAATAGGGTGACGTAATCGGGTCGATTTCAACGCGGAACGCGGAGGTTCCCGCGCAAAACACGGACGAACGGCGAGATTTTGGGGGTGTGAACGGGCTGAGCCCGTTCACCCCCCCA
>NZ_JASCYH010000033.1:0-31171 GCF_030011715.1 Gulosibacter sediminis
GTTTGGCGGCGCCAAACCTACAAAAAATGACCACTCAACCCCCTAGAAGTTTGCGGAGGCGTTTGAGGCTGGCCGGTTGGGCCGTGCCGAGCTGTTGGGCGAAGAGGCTGACGCGGAACTCCTCGAGCAGCCAGCGCGCCGCGACGAGGTGCTCCGGCGCGTCGAGAGCGAGCGGCAGCGTGCCGCCCGCATCCCGGAAGAGCGCGAGCGCCTGCTCGAGCTCGGCCGCGCCCGCGCGCTCGGTCGCCGCGCTCGTGCTGAGCCGCTCGATACGCGCTGTCGCGGCTCGCAGGTACCGCGGCAAATGCTGCAGCTGCTCGAGCCCGGTGCGCGACACGAAGCCGTCGAACACGAGTGCCTCGAGCTGCCCGCGCACGTCGGTCAGCGTCGCGAGGTAGGCCATCGCGTTGCTGCTCTTGACCGCCCGCAGCGCGTCGCGGTGCGCCGTGAGCACCTGGCCCACGAGACGCACGACCTCGAATAGTGCGTCGATGAGCTCGGCGTTGAACTGCTCGCGCATGGCATCGAAGGCCGCCTTCGTGCGCACCGGTTCGCCGGCTGCGTCAACGGTCCGCTGCGCGAGCGCGATGGTGGCGTCGGCGAGTAGCTGCTCGGTCGAAGGGTACGGGCTCGCCGCGAGCGCCAGCTTTTCTTGCGAGGTGAGGTGGGCGAGCACGTACGTCGCGGGCGAGGGCACGCTGCGGGCAAGCAGCACGGCGACGGCCCGCGGATGCTCGCGCACCTGATCGGCGCTCGTCGTCGCGAGCACGAGGTCGACCTTGCTCGTCGCGGGGCGTGCGGCGTCGCGCAGCTGCAGCGTCGGCCAGGCGCGAATCACGCCGTTCTTGCGCCGAATTTCGAAGGTCTCGGGCAGGTCGCGTTCCGGCCATCCGGTGAGCTCGCGCTGCTCAGCGACCGACTCCGTCGACCCGCGCGACGGCTCGGCCGCGGCCTTGGCATCGCTGCCGGGCGCATCCTTGCGGCCGCCCCGCCCGCGCCGATTGCTGGGAGTCGGGGGAGCCTCGGTGGCGCGCACGAGCGCGGCCTCGCTCTGGCGCTTGAGCCGCTGCTGCAACTCGAGTAGATCGCTGCCCTCGCCGAGTTCGCGGCCACGATCGTCGAGCACGAGGAAGCGCATCCGCAGGTGCGTCGGGACGCGCTCGGGCTCGAACTCGCGGGCGTCGAAGCGGATGCCGCCGAGTCGCTGGAGGTGCCCGTGCAACACCTCGGTGAGGGGTGCTGTGACGGGCTCGCCCCGGTCGGGACGCACCTCGCCAACCTGGTCGAGTAGCCGCGCCGCCCACTCGGCGGCGGGCACGAAGTTGCGCCTGGTCGCCTTCGGCAGGGTACGCAGCAGGGCCGTAACGAGCTCCTCGCGCAGGCCCGGCACTTGCCAGTCGAAGCCGTCAGGTGTGAGCATCGCGAGCAGTTGCACGGGCACGACGGCCGTGACGCCGTCGTCGGGCGCCTGCGGGTCGAACTTGTAGCGCAGGCGCAGCTGCTGCTCGCCCTGCTGCCACGTTCGCGGGTAGGCCTCGGCATTCTCGGTCGCGTCGTCGTCTTCGAGCAGGTCGCCGCGGCGCAGGTCGAGCAGCTTCGGCTGCTCCTGCTGCGCCACGCGCCACCACTGGTCGAACGTCGGCTGCGACACGACGTCAGCGGGCAGTCGCTCGTCGAAGAATTCGAACAGCACCTCGGTGTCGTCATGGCGCGAGCGGGTTCGCGTGCGCTCCTCAAATTCGGCGACGTCGCGCAGCAGCTGCTGATTGCGGCGCACGAACGGGTACCGGCCGGTCCAGTCGCCCTCGACGAGCGCGTGCCGAATGAACAGGTCGCGGCTCCACGACGGGTCGATCGCGGCGAAGCCGACTCGGCGCTGCGTCACGATCGGCACGCCGTAGAGCGTCACCGTCTCGAGCGCGACGGCCTGGCCCTGCTTACGCTCCCAGTGGGGCTCTGAATGCTGCCGTTTCGCGAGCTCGCCGGCGAGCGACTCGGCCCATTCGGGCTGAATCTTCGCGACGGTGCGCGCGAACAGTTGCGACGTCTCGACGAGTTCGGCGACCATGACCGCCTCGGGGTTCGACCCCTTGAGTCCCGAGCCGGGGAACACCCGAAAGCGCGTGTTCCGCGCCCCGCGGTAGTCGCGGCGCTGCCGGTCGAACACGCCGATGTGGCTCAGAAGGCCCGACAGCAGCGCGCGATGCACAGCGTCGGCATTCGCGCCCGGCTCGGCCCCCGCATCCGGCCGCTGGATGCGCAGGCCGAGCGGCTTGGCCGTCTCGCGCAGCTGCCGAAAGAGGTCTTGCCATTCTCGCAGTCGCACGTAGTTCAGGAACTCGGCCTTGCAGAGGCGCCGGAACGCCGACGAGCCGAGCTCGCGCTGCTGCTCCTCGAGGTAGCTCCAGAGCTTGAGCAGCGACATGAAGTCGCTCGACGGGTCGCGGAAGCGCGCGTGCAGCTGGTCGGCCTTGGCGCGCTGTTCGAGCGGTCGCTCGCGGATGTCCTGCACCGTGAGGCCGGCGACGATGATGAGCACATCGCGGGCGACGTCGAGCCGTTTCGCCTCGACCACCATGCGGGCGAAGCGGGGCTCGATCGGCAGGGATGCGAGCTGACGCCCGGTCTTCGTGAGCTGCGGCACGCCCCGCCCGGTGCCGCCACGAATCGCACCGAGCTCACGCAGCAGGTCGACGCCGTCCTTCACCCCGCGCGAGTCGGGCGGCGTGAGGAAAGGGAAGTCTTCGATTGCACCGAGGCCAAGCTCGAGCATCTGCAACAGCACGCTCGCGAGGTTCGTGCGCAGAATCTCCGGGTCGGTGAATTCGGGCCGACGCTCGAAGTCCTCTTCGCTATAGAGCCGAATCGCGATGCCGTCGCGGGTGCGACCCGAGCGGCCCGAGCGCTGGTTCGCCGAGGCCTGCGAGATCGCCTCAATCGGCAGCCGCTGCACCTTCGCCCGCACCGAGTAGCGCGAGATGCGCGCGAGCCCCGCGTCGATGACGTACGCGATGCCCGGCACCGTGAGCGAGGTCTCGGCGACGTTCGTCGCGAGCACGACGCGGCGCCGCACGCCGGGGCGTTTGCTCGGCTCGAACACGCGGTGCTGGTCGTGCGCGCTGAGGCGCCCGTAGAGGGGAAGGAGCTCGGTCGCCTCGAGCTCGCGGGTCGAGAGGGATGCGCGAATCGCCGCCTCGGCCTCGCGAATCTCGCGCTCGCCGGGCAGGAACACGAGCACATCGCCGGCCCGCTCGCCCGCGAGCTCGCGCAGCCCCGCGACGATGCCCTCGTTCACGTCGCGGTCGTCGGTGGCCGACGGCGCATCCTGCGCATCCTCCTCGTCGTCGGTCGACGCCTCGCCGACGAGCGGCCGGTACCGCACCTCGACCGGGTAGGTGCGGCCCGACACCTCGATCACCGGTGCGTCGTCGAAGTGCTTCGAGAACGACTCGGGGTCGATCGTCGCCGAGGTGATGATGAGCTTGAGATCGGGCCGCTCGGGCAGCAGCCGCTTCAGGTAGCCGAGCAGGAAGTCGATGTTCAACGAGCGCTCGTGCGCCTCGTCGATGATGATCGTGTCGTAGCGCCGCAGCAGTCGGTCGCGGCGCAGCTCGCCGAGCAGAATGCCGTCGGTCATGAGCTTGATGCGCGTCGACTCGCTCGAGGCGTCGGTGAAACGCACCTGATAGCCCACGAGCTCGCCGACCTTACCGCCGAGCTCCTGGGCGATGCGCTCGGCGATCGTGCGGGCTGCGATGCGTCGCGGCTGCGTGTGGCCGATCGCGGTGCGGCCGAGCTCGAGGCAGATCTTCGGTAGCTGGGTCGTCTTGCCCGAACCGGTTTCGCCCGCGACGATCACCACCTGGTGTTCGCGAATCGCCGCGGCGATTTCGTCACGGCGCTGCGAGACCGGCAGCTCTGGTGGGAAGTGAATGGCGACCATCGGCCCTCCAGTCTAGGTGACAGGGGGCATCCCCTACGATGGTCGGGTGACTGCCCCGACCCAACTCCAACGTGACGGCGCGAGCACACCGACGACGCCGGTGGGGTCGTGGGCAGACGACCTTTGGGGTCGGTGGACGGCATCGCCGCAGGCTCGGCGCCGCACCGAGTGGATTCTCGTCGGCATCATCACCCTCGTGGCGGTGCTTGTACGGTTTGTGCGGCTCGACCAGCCGAACGGCATCGTCTTCGACGAGATTTACTACGTGCCCGATGGCTGGACCATCACGAACAACGGCTACGAGTCGGAATGGCCCGAGAACAAAGAGGACCTCTGGGCGACCGGCGGCTACGACGAGTACCTCGACAAGGCCGAGTACGTCGTGCACCCGCCGCTCGGCAAGTACCTCATCGGCATCTTCATGCACCTGTTCGGCGCCGAGCACGTCTGGGCCTGGCGCTTCGGCGTCGCCCTCTTCGGTGCCGCCTCGGTGCCGCTGCTCTACCTCGTCGGCAAGAAGCTATTCCGTTCGATCGCGATGGGTGCGATCCCGGCGGCGATGCTCGCGATCGACGGCCACGCGATCGCGATGAGCCGCACGGGCATCCTCGACATCTTCGTGATGTTCTTCGTGCTGCTCGGCTTCCTGTTCCTACTCTACGACCGCGACGACCAGGGGCGTCAACTGACGAGCTGGGTCGCGGCGTGGCGCCAGCGCGAACACGCGAACGACCCTTCCGTGCCGCTCGAGAGCACGCCGGTCAAGTGGACCAGCACGATCGACCCGCCGGCGACGCGGCCGACCGGCCCCGACTGGGGCCCGGTGCTCTGGCGACGCCCCTGGTTCCTGGCCATGGTCGTGGCCCTCGCGCTCGCGACGAGCGTGAAGTGGTCGGGCCTCTACTACCTCGCGTTCTACTGTGTGCTCACCGTTGCCCTCGACGCCTACAACCGCAAGCAGGCGGGAATCACGCTGTGGCTCTCGTCAGCGACGCTGAAGCAGGGGCCCGTCTCTTTCCTGCTCGCGGTGCCGCTCACGATCGTCATCTACCTCGCGAGCTACGCCGGTTGGTTCATCACCGGCCGCGGCTTCAACGGGATTATCGACACCGGCGCCTGGCAGGGCGGCAACTTCTTCGAGTGGGCCAAGCTGTCGCTCTCGCACTTCGTCGACTACCAGGCACAGGTCTACGAGTTTCACTCGCGCCTCGCGGCGGGGCACTCGTACAACTCGGCGCCGTACGAGTGGCCGTTCCTGCTGCGCCCCACCGCGTTCCAGTACACCTACATCGACCCGGCGGTCGACGCGAGCTGTCACGCCGACCAGTGCGTGCAGGCGGTCACGTCGCTGTCGAACCCGCTGCTCTACTGGCTCGGCACGATCGCCGTCGTGTTCCTCATCATGATGATGTTCGTGAAGCCGCGCTGGCCCTACGTCGCGATTCTCGTGTCGTACGCGGCGGGCTACCTGCCCTGGCTGCTCACCGGCCGCACCTCGGTCTACCATTTCTACGTCATCGTCTGGCTGCCGTTCATGTTCCTCGCGGCCGCGCTCGCGCTGCAGACGCTGGCGGGCGACGCGAAGGATCCGCGAAAACAGCGCACGCGTGCGGTGAACCTCATCGCCGGGTTCTTCGCCCTCGCGGTCCTCGTGTCGGCGTTCTTCTACCCGGTGTGGACCGGCCTGCAGATTCCCGACTGGTACTTCAACCTCACCCACTGGCTCCCGGGCTGGTACTAGGCGATGCTCATCCTTGCCGGAACCCCGATCGGCAATCTCGGGGATGCGTCGCCTCGGCTCATCGATACGCTGCGGGCCGCCGATGTGGTCGCCTGCGAAGACACCCGCACGACCGCGAAGCTGCTGGGCCTGCTCGAGGTGACCGAACGCCCGAAGCTCATCGCGCTGCACGAACACAACGAGCACGAGGCCGCCGACGAGGTGGCGAGGCTTGCCGCCGAGCAGACCGTCGTGCTGGTGTCGGATGCGGGCATGCCGGCCATCTCCGACCCGGGCTTTCGCGTCGTGCGTGCGTGTGCCGAGGCGGGCGTGACGGTCACCTCGGTGCCCGGCCCAACGGCGGTCATCACCGCGCTCGCGGTGTCGGGCCTGCCGACCGACCGCTTCTGTTTCGAGGGGTTCGTGCCGCGCAAGCAGTCTGACCGGGCCAGGCTCATCGAGCAGCTCGTCGACGAGCCGCGCACAACCGTGCTCTACGAGTCGCCGCACCGGCTCGCGACGACGCTCGACGACTTCGCCGCGGCGTGGCCTGAGCGCCAGGCCGTCGTCTGCCGCGAGCTCACGAAGCTCCACGAAGAGGTGCGCCGCGGCACGTGCGCCGAGCTCGCCCAGTGGGCGGGTGAGGGCGTGCGCGGCGAGATCGTGCTCGTGCTCGCCGGCGCCGAAGCCCGCGAGGTGCAGCTCGACGAGGCAGTTGCCGAGGTGCTCCGACTCGCCGCGGGCGGCCTTCGGCTGAAGGATGCGACGGCTGAGGTCGAGGCGCGCACCGGCCTGCGAAAGCGCGCGCTCTACGACGCTGCGCTCGCGGCCCGGAGCGTCGGCGGCGCTGTATGACCGTCGGCAACGGCCGTGTCATTGACGCTCACGCAACCCGATAGACTTTCCGGCATGGCTTCTGGCGAATCGTTCTACGTCACCACTCCCATCTTCTACGTGAATGACGTGCCCCACATCGGGCACGCGTATGCGGAGGTGGCAGCTGACGTGCTTGCCCGGTGGCACCGCCAGCGCGGCGATGACACCTGGTTCCTCACCGGCACCGACGAGCACGGGCAGAAGATCATGCGCTCGGCCGTCGCAAACGGCATGACGCCGCGCGAGTGGGCCGACAAGCTCGTCGATGGCGCATGGAAGCCGATGCTCAAGACGCTCAACCTCTCGAATGATGACTTCATTCGCACCACCGAGGAGCGGCACGAGACGCGCGTGCAGAAGTTCCTGACGCACCTCAACGATGCCGGCTACATCTACGAGGACGAGTTCGAGGCGCTCTACTGCGTCGGCTGCGAGGAGTTCAAGCCCGACAGCGAAATCGTCGACGGCGAGGGCCAGTACGAGGGCCAGAAGGTCTGCGCGATTCACTCGAAGCCGCTCGAGCTTATGGCCGAGCGCAACTACTTCTTCAAGCTCTCCGACTTCCAGCAGCGCCTGCTCGACTTCTACGAGGCGAACCCGACCTTCGTGCAGCCGCAGTCGGCGCGCAACGAGGTCGTCAGCTTCGTGCGCAGCGGCCTGCACGACCTCTCGATCTCGCGCACGAGCTTCGATTGGGGCGTGCGCGTGCCGTGGGACGACGCACACATCGTCTACGTCTGGGTCGACGCGCTGCTCAACTACATCACCGCGATCGGCTACGGCGACGATGACGACAACTTCGACCGTCGCTGGCCCGCGAACCACATTGTGGGCAAGGACATCATCCGCTTCCACGCGGTGATCTGGCCCGCCATGCTCATGGCCGCAGGTATCGAGCCTCCGCAGCGCGTCTTCGCGACCGGCTGGCTGCTCGTTGGCGGCGAGAAGATGTCGAAGTCGAAGCTCACCGGCATCGAGCCGAGCGAGATCACCGACACCTTCGGCTCCGACGCGTTCCGCTACTACTTCATGCGCGCAATTCACCTCGGCCAGGACGGCTCGTTCTCGTGGGAAGACCTCCACGCGCGCTACAACTCCGAGCTCGCGAACGGCCTCGGCAACCTGGCGTCGCGCGTTGTGGCGATGGTGAACAAGTACTTCGACGGCGAGATCCCGTCCGTCGCCTCGACGCACGTCGACGACACCGCGCTCCTCGATATCGCGAAGGCCGCTGTGGCGGGTGCTGGGGACGCGATCAACCGCTTCGCGATCGACCAGACCATCGCCGAGGTCTGGCGCCTCGTCGACGCGCTCAACCAGTTCATCACCGACCAGGCTCCGTGGCAGCTCGCAAAGGACGACTCGCTGCGCGAGCGTCTCGAGGGTGTGCTCGGCACCGCGGTTCGCGGGCTCGGCGTGCTCGCGGTGCTGCTGCACCCGATCATCCCGCTGGCGTCCGAGAAGCTCTGGGCTGCGGTCGGCGGCGAGGGCGACCTCGGCGAGATCCGACCGGATGCGGCGCTCGAGTGGCGCTCGACCGGTCGCGTTGGCGAGCTGCAGGCGCTGTTCCCACGCATCGACCAGGCCGACTAGCCTCGTGACGGTCTCGCAGCATCCGCGCAAGCGCGACTCGACCGCCGAGCACGGCCAGCGCCGCGACCTGCGGTACCCGGACGTGCCCGAGGCGCTCGCGGTGCCGAGCTACGACAACCACACGCACCTCGAGATCGAGGACGGCGAGGCCGGGCGCGAGCTCGAGGAACACCTCGAGCTCGCGGCACAGGCCGGCGTCGTCGGTGCGATCACGGTCGGCGGCGACGTGCCGTCGAGCCAGTGGCAGGTGCGGGCGGCGAACGCGCACGCGCGCCTCCTCGCCGCCGTCGCGATCCACCCGAACGAGGCGCCCCGGTATGCCGAGGCGGGCGAGCTCGAGCAGGCGCTCGATGAGATCGCGCGGCTGGCGCAGGATACCCGGGTCGCGGCGATCGGCGAGACCGGCCTCGACTACTTCCGCACCTCGGGCGACGACGCGCTGCGCGCGCAGCACGCGTCGTTCGAAGCCCACATCGACATCGCGAAGCGTGAGCGGCTGCCGATGCAGATTCACGACCGCGACGCCCACGACGACGTGGTTGCCCTGCTGCGCCGCGTCGGCGCGCCCGAGGGCACGGTGTTTCACTGCTTCTCGGGCGGCCCCGCGCTTGCGCAGATCGCGGCCGACGAAGGCTGGTACTGCTCGTTCGCGGGCAACGTCACGTTCAAAAATGCCCAACTGCTGCGCGACGCGCTCCAGGTGGTGCCGCGTGAGCGCATCCTCGTTGAGACGGACGCGCCGTTCCTCACGCCCGTGCCTTTCCGCGGCCGACCGAATGCGCCGTACCTGATTCCGGTCACGATTCGTTTCATGGCCGACGAACTCGGCGTCGAAGCCGACGAGCTTGCGGCGCAGCTCGCGCAGAACACGCTCGACCTGTACGGCCCGTTCGAGGTCGAGCAGCGCGCAGCATGGCGGGCAGCGCGACGTGGTTGACGTGCAATTGCTCGGCCCAGCCCAGATCCGCGATCTCGCGGAGCAGCTCGACCTGCAGCCGACGAAGAAGCTCGGCCAGAACTTCGTGCACGATCACGGCACGGTGCGTCGCATCGTGGCGACCGCGGAGGTGACGCCGGGCGAGCACGCGGTCGAGGTCGGGCCCGGCCTCGGCTCGCTCACCCTCGCCCTGCTCGAGGCGGGGGCGCGGGTCACCGCGATCGAGATCGATCCGCGCCTCGCCGAGCAGCTGCCGCTCACAGTCGCCGAGCGCGCGCCGGGCGCCGAGCTGCGCGTCGTCGAATCGGATGCGCTCAAGGTGGATGCGGTCGAGGGCGAGCCAGTCGCGCTCGTCGCGAACCTGCCCTACAACGTCTCGGTGCCGGTGCTGCTGCACCTACTCGAGCGCGTTCCCTCGCTGCGCCGCGGCGTCGTCATGGTGCAGCGCGAGGTCGGCGAGCGCATCGCCGCCGGCCCCGGCTCGAAGATCTACGGGGCCCCGAGCGTGAAAGCCGCCTGGTACGGGCAATGGCGCACGGCCGGCCTCGTCGGTCGCAAGGTGTTTTGGCCCGTGCCGAACGTCGACTCGATCCTCGTCGAGTTCCGCGCCCACGACGAACCACTCGGCGACGACGCGCTGCGCCGGCGCCTCTTCGAGCTCGTCGACGCCGCCTTCGGGCAGCGCCGCAAGATGCTGCGCCAGGCGCTCGCACCGAGCTTCGGCGGCTCGGCGCAGGAGGCCTCGGCCGCGCTCGAACGGGTTGGGCTCGAGCCCACGGCGCGCGGCGAGCAGTTGTCGGCCGACGACTTCTTGCGGCTCGCGCGCGACCCCTCCTAGCCGCGAATCCGAGCCGGACCTGCCGGGTAGGCTAGGGGTCATGACAGACGCACCGCGGCGCGTGACGGCGACGGCCCCAGGCAAGGTCAACGTCACGCTGTCGGTGGGCGAGGTGGCCGACGACGGCTACCACCCCCTCGCGACGCTGTTCATGGCGCTCAACCTCGTCGAGCAGGTCGAGGCCCGCGAGGCCGAGATGCTGTCACTGCGCTTCGCGCCCGGCCCCATCGACACCGAGGGGCTCGAGGCGGGCGAAGGCAACCTCGCGATCCGTGCGGCCCGGTTGCTCGCCGAGTTCACCGGCCGCGAGGCGCGCGCCGAACTCGTGATTCGCAAGCAGGTGCCGATCGCGGGCGGTATGGGTGGCGGCTCGGCCGACGCGGCCGCGACGCTCGTCGCGCTCGACGCGCTCTGGCAGACGAACCTGATGCGGGAAGACCTCGCCGACCTTGGTTCGAAGCTCGGCAGCGACGTGCCGTTCGCGCTGTTCGGCAACGTCGCGGTCGGCACCGGCCGCGGCACCGAGCTCGCGCCGACGCTCGCCGGCGGCACCTTCGAGTGGGTGCTCCGCCTCAGCGACGAAGGCATGTCCACCCCTGCGACCTACCGGGCCCTCGACGAGCACCGCGCCGAGCACGGGAGCCAGCTCTTCACGAAGCCGGTGCCCGTTGTGCCACAGGCCGCGCTCCTCGCGCTGCGGTCGGGTGACCCGGTCGCCCTCGCCGACGCCATGCACAACGACCTACAGGCGCCCGCACTGCGGCTTCGCCCCGACCTCGTCGCGGCGCTCGAATACGGTGAGGGCGCCGGCGCGCTCGCCGGCATCGTCTCGGGCTCTGGCCCGACCCTCGCGTTCCTCGCGGCGGATGCGGCGTCGGCGGATGCGCTCGCCGCGTCGTTTCGCGCGCGCGGCGACACCGTCGTCCGGGCGAACGGGCCGAGCGGCGGCGCGCGCATCCTGGCCGACTGAGCCCCCGGCATCCGGTCGAGATCTCGGCCGACCCGCACCGGGCATCCATGCGGCGCGCACTTTGGACGCCTAAGCTGGCAGCATGGTCGATGACTTTTCAACAAAGGGCGCGTACATGAGCACCGGTGAGGCGTACACGCGCGACACCAACTACATCGAGGATCGCATCACTCGCGATGGCCGCTCGGTCGGCGAAGGCATCCAGACCTGGCCGGTCGAGGCGGGCCGCTACCGGCTCGTGGTGTCGCGTGCCTGCCCGTGGGCGAACCGCACGACGATTGTGCGCCGCCTGCTCGGCCTCGAGGACGCGATCTCGATGGCAGTCTGCGGGCCGACGCACGACGTGCGCTCGTGGACGTTCGACAAGGACCCGGACGGCCGCGACCCCGTGCTCGGTTACGAGCGCGTGCAGGAGGCCTACTTCGCGCGATTCCCCGACTACCCGAAGGGCATCACCGTACCGGCGATCGTCGACGTGCCGACCGGCGGGGTCGTGACGAACGATTTTGCCTCAATGACCCTCGATTTCTCGACGGAGTGGACGCAGTTTCACCGCGACGGCGCACCCGAGCTCTACCCCGAGGCGCTGCGCGACGAGATGGACGCGGTCATGCGGCACATCTACACCGAGATCAACAACGGCGTCTACCGCTGCGGCTTCGCGGGCAGCCAGGATGCCTACGACGCGGCCTATCTGCGCTTATTCATCGCGCTCGACCAGGTTTCCGAGCGCCTCGAGACCCGGCGCTACCTCATGGGCGATCACATCACCGAGGCCGACGTGCGCTTGTTCACGACCCTCGCGCGATTCGACGCGGTCTACCACGGTCACTTCAAGTGCAACCGCAGCAAACTCAGCGAGATGCCGACGCTGTGGGCCTACGCTCGCGACCTCTTCCAGACCCCAGGGTTCGGCGACACGATCGACTTCGTCGACATCAAGCGCCACTACTACGAGGTGCACGAGGACATCAACCCGACCCGCATCGTGCCGCAGGGCCCGCTTTACGCGAACTGGCTCACGCCCCACCACCGCGAACAGCTCGGCGGTTCGCCCTTCGGCGACGGCACGGCGCCCGACGAGATCCGTGAACCGCTCGAGCCCGGCCACACCATCGATGAGCTCGTGTCGGCGCAAGCGGCGCAGTTCGAGGGCTAAACCGCCTGAGGTAGTACGTCTCGTGCACCGGCGGAAGGTGGCAGGCGGGCGCGCTGAGCAAGTAGCGTGGACGTCATGACGACGACTGTCCCCGCCCAATGGCCCGCCAAGCAGGCGAACCCGGCGACCGTCGCGTTTCGTGGCGTGGGCCAGGCCGCGAAAGCGCACGGTCTCGGCCGGGAGTTCTCGGCGATCGCCCGGATGGTGAAAAACGCCCAGGGCGTCGCCCCCTCGGTCGTGGTGGTCGGCGAGATGAACCGCGGCAAGTCGACGCTCATCAACGCCCTGCTCGCGGCCCCCGGGCTCGCGCCGACAGCGCCGATCGAGACGACCGCCCTCGCGGTGAACTACACGCCGGCGACCAAGGAGTTTCCGCAGGGCACCGCCGAACTTGAGTTTGCGTCGGAGCCGACGCGCCGGCGGGTTCCGGCCCAGCAACTGCCGGGCTGGGTGCAGGTCGACTCGCCGATCTTCATGAACGCCGAAGAGCAGCCGCTGCAGGCATCGCTCGCCGTGCGACCTGGCTACGTACCGACTGCCACCCTCGTCGACACGCCGGGCTCGGGCGGCCTCAGCGAGGCCTACGCGATGCGCGCGATCGCCCGCTCGCACGACGCGAGCGTGCTGCTGCTCGTGACCGACGCATCCGGCCGTATCACTGCGCCGGCGCTCGAGTTTCTCGTGCGCTGCAGTGCGACCATCGACCAACTCGTTCTCGCCGTAACGAAGATCGACCTCTACCGGGGCAATTGGCAGGCCGTGCTTGAAGAGAACCGCCAGATTCTCGCCCAGCGCGAGCCGCGCCTCGGCAGCATTCCGATCGTCGGGGTTTCGGGTGCCTGGGGTGAGCGTGCCGCCGCCGAGCCCGACGAGCAGCGCCGCGGTCGTCTGCTCGAGATGAGCGGCATCCCTCAGCTCGCAGCAACCCTGCGCGATCCGTTGCGCATGGCGGGCCAGCTGCCCACGCTCAACGCGTTGCGACGCGGCGCCGACCTGCTGCGCGAGCCGCTCATCGCCCTCGAAACCGAGCGAGAGGCACTCGGCGGCGTGGTCGAAGACCAGTCGTCGATGACGGCGGTGAAGGAACACCGCGACCAGCTGCTGCGCAAGTTTGAGGATGCGAAGTACGACTGGGGTGCGAACGTCGACCGCGTGCGCGTCGACCTCACGAGCGCGAACTCGCGGCTCGCCCGCGACTTCGGCACCCACTGGAAAGAACTCGCCCAAAGCAAGGGCACGGGCATGAGTGCGCGGCAGTCGCAGGCCATGACGAACGAGATGGCCGCCGACGTCGAGGTGCAGATCGGCCGCGCCATGCAGGGCATCGTGCACCGCTCGACGATGCTGCTCCACGAGCTCTACTCGGCCGCGGGCATGGATCCGCAGCGCAGCCTGCTCGGCGAGGTCGAGCGCCGCGCGCACGAGGCTGGCCGGAACAAGCGTGAGCTGGGTGACCGCAAGGCCGCGAGCTCCGACCCTCGCATGCTGATGTCGGGCTTCCTCATGGGCTCGGGTATTGGCTCGATGATCTTCCCAGGCATCGGTACGGCGATCGGCGCCGGTGTCATGGGCTCGCTGTCGTTCGTACTGGCGCGGCGCCAGGCGAAGCGGCAGTCGGTGATTCAGGTCGTCGCCGATGCCTCGACCGAGATGCGCGAGGTACTCGACCGTGCCGTGCGCGGCGTGCTCGGCGTCATCACGACCGACGCAAAGAAGGTGTTTGATCGCGACCTGCGCGAGTCGGCGAATGCCGCGAAGTCCGAGCTGCAGCGACTCGAGTCGGCGCGACGTGCATCCGAGGCCGAGCGCCGTGAACGCATCGGCAAACTCGACCCCCAGATCAAGCAATTGCGTGACGCAATTGCGCTCGCGGAGCAGGAAGCGCGTGCAATTGAACAGAAACGCACGGGCGAGAAACCCTAACCTCGTATCCTAATTTGCACACGCGTTGCGGATTTCGTGGAGAACCCGCGCACGCACCCCCTCACCAGTAAAGGAAACCGCACAGATGGCTTGGCGACTCGCGATCGATTTCGGTACGTCAAACACGGCTGCGGCGATCCACACGAACGGCAACGTTCGTCCCGTCGCCCTGTCTGACGTGAGCATTTCGATGCCCTCGGCAATCGTGCTCACGCCAAACGGCTACCGCGTCGGCGACGAGGCGATTAACGCGCAGCTGCGCCACCCTGACGGATTCGAGCGCACGCCGAAGACGCTCATCGGACGCAGCGAGGTCGTGCTCGCCGGCAAAATCGTCGACCCCGAGGAAATCGCGCGCGAGATCTACAGCTACGTGCGGGCCGCGAGCCTGCGTCGCCAGAACAACGAGCCGCCGGCCGAGGTATGGCTGACCCACCCCGTCGCCTGGGCGCCCTCGCAGATCGAAACACTGCGTAGCGCCGCGGTGGCCGCGGGCTTCGCGCCCGAGAGCATCCGCACCGTGAACGAGCCGATCGCGGCCGCTGCGCATTACGCCCGCAACCACCAGGCGGCGCCCGGTTCGCGCGTCGCCGTGTTCGACTTCGGTGGCGGAACCCTCGACATCGCCGTGCTCGAGCGCGCGCCGCTCGAGCCCCAGGGTTACCGGGTGCTCGCGTACGGTGGCGACCCGGTGCTCGGTGGCCGCTCGTTCGATGCACGCCTGCTCGACTGGACCCTCGACACACTGTCGAACAGGGGGAGCGAGGAGCTCGCGAAGCGCCTGCACCAGCCAAAAACGATGGCCGAGCTGCGCGCACAGACCTCGCTGAGCCGCGCCGTGACGGCCGCGAAGACCGAACTCTCGACCCGCCCCGACGCCGACATTGCGGTGAGCCTCGGCGACGAGGATGCCGTGGTGACGATCACGCGCCGGGAGTATGAGACGCTCATCGCCGACGACCTCGACCGGGCTGGCAAGCTGCTCAAGGAAGTCTTCGACACCGTCTCGGGCCCGGGCGCCGAGGTGATGTACCTCACGGGTGGCTCATCGCGCACGCCCGCGATTAGCGAGATGATTCGCGAGCGCACCGGCATTCGCATTGCCACGCTTGACGACCCGAAGCTCGTCGTCGCCGAGGGGGCCCTCTACGTTGCCCCGCTCGGTTCGACCCGGCCCGCGCAGGCGCCAGGCTCGGTGCCCCCGACCGGCCACTTCCCGCCCGCGCCGAGCGCCGCGGCCGGTCCGACGGGCCCGCAGGGTCAGCGGCCGAACGAAACCGCCGTGCAGCCGTCGGTGCCGCCGCAAACGAGCAGCATTCCGCGCCAGCAGCAGGGCAATCAGCAGCAGCCGAAGCACCAATACAACACGCAGCAGTTCAACAGCAGCCAGCAGCAGTACGGCGCTCCGCAGCAGCAGCCCAACTCGGGCGCTCCGAACTACGGGCAGAACACGTCGTCGGCGCCGACGCGCAGCTTCGGCACCCTCAACTCGTCGCAGACCGGGCGCGGCCCCGGCGGTGGCGATCGACAGGACGCAAACTCCTCCGCCCTGCCGTACGGTGCGTATGCGTCCTCGAACAGCGGAGGCTCCGGTTACGGCGGCGGCTACACGCCGAGTGCGCAGGCCGCCTTCGGCTCCGGCCCCGACGCGAACTCGGGCGGCCAGCCGAAGAAGAAGCGCCGCGGACTGCTCATCGCCGTCATCGCCGTGATCGCCGTCATTGTCATCGGTGGTGGCATCTGGGGCGGCATTGCGCTCTTCGGCAACCAGAATGCCGAGCCCGCAGAAGAGGCCCTCTCGCCGGAGGTTCCCTCGGGTGAAATCGAGTGCTGGGACGGCTCGACCATCTCCGGGCAGGAAAACTGTGCCGAACTCACGGGCACCCAGGGGCTCGAATGGGTCGTCAAGGTCGACGGTGCGAGCTGCACTGACGCCGATCTCGGAGTGAAATCGACGATCGACTGCACCTGGTACGACCGCTCGAACACGCACCTCTACGTCATGGAGTTCGACAGCTACGACCAGGCCCTCGAGTACGGCCAGACGTCGTACGACACCGACACCGATTGGAAGATCGGCGACGAGGTCGCAGGCACGCAGTTCGAGGGCGAGTACACCGACGCTGGCGGGGGCTACTCGCACTACTACGTCTACGAAGACCAGCCCTACGGAGTCTTCATCACGCTCGGTAACGACGACAGCGGCAACCACGACAACCTCTCGGACATCCAGGGTCGCTTCACGCCGAAGCCCCTCGCCGACGTTGCGTACGCCGTCGCGACGACCGACCGCACGTCTTCAAGCAACTAATGAGCACATGGGCTACCGTCACCGAACTCATGCGTCGGGCCGTGCTCGACGTGTGCGACGCGTTTGACCAAGTTGACCGGCGCGGCACCGCGAGGGTGACCGACAGTGTTCGGCGGCAGCTCAACGAGACGATTCGCCTCGCGGTTGTCGGCCGGGTTAAGGCTGGCAAGTCGACGCTCGTGAACGCGCTCGTCGGTCGCGTGGTCGCGCCGACGGGGGCGACCGAGTGCACGCGCATCTCGACGCACTACACCTTCGGCGGGCCCGAGCGTGGTCTCGTCATCACGCGTGACGGCCAGCAGGTGCCGTTCGACCTCGATCGCGGCTGTCTGCCCGAGCGGTTGCCCGTGCCGACCGAGCACATCGCGCACGCCGTCGTTTTCCTCCAGTCTGAAGTCCTGCGCGACCTCACGCTGATCGATACCCCGGGTCTGTCGACGACGACGACCGAGCTCGAGGATGCGGCGCGCCGTACCGTACTCGGCCACGAGAGCGTGCAGCAGGCCGATGCGCTCATCTACGTCTTCCATGACATGATGCTCCGCGACGACACCGACTTCCTCCACGAGTGGGGCTCGATTACCGACACCCCGGCCGAGTCGGCCTCGAGGGCAATCGGCGTGCTGAGCCACGCCGACACGTTCGGTGGCACCCCCTGGGGCAATCAGGACCCGATCGAGCTCGCGCGTACGGGCGCCGAAAAGTTCTCGAGACAGCACGGCGCGCACCTCGGCACCGTCATCGCGGTGGCCGGCAACATGGCGCAGGCTGCCCGTGCCGGACTCGTGCGCGAACATGATGCCGGCACGCTCTCGCAGCTCGCGAACGTGGACGATCTCGATCTCGAGCTGCGCGACCCGAGCGGCGAAGGAGTCGTAGGCCCGGGCATCCCTGGCGCCGAGATCGCTCGCTTGGCCGACCTCATTGGCGAGTACGGCATCCGCCACGGCCGCAATGAGGCGCGCCGCGGCGCGCGAGCCATGAGCGACTGGCTCGTGCAGGCCTCGGGCATCGACGACCTGCGTCGCGCGCTCGCGAACCGCTACGTCGGCCGTTATGCGCACGTCAAGGCGCGGCGCGCGCTCGACGCCCTCGACCGGCTCGCCTGGTCGAACGGTGCGCCGCCGCCGCTTCGCGCGATCGTGGCCGAGGCGCGACTGCGGGCCGAACTGCATCCCCTTGCCGAACTGGATGCGCTCGAGCGGCTCGCGGCTATCGAACCGAACCACCCGCTCGTCGGCATGCTCGACCGTCAGCTCTCGGCACGCAACGATGCCGAGCGCCTCGCGATGCCTCCCCAGAGCGCGCCGATGCAGCTGCGCGAGCAGGCGCTGAGCTGGAGTGTTGAGGCGCGTCGCGCGGCCGTCGTTGAGCCGTACCCCGAGCGCCAGAACGCGTACCAGGTTCTCGACCGCTCATTTACGCTCATGGCGGTGCGCCAAGGCTGACCGGTCTCGGCGCTCACCGAATTCTTGAACGTCTCCACCCCAAACGAAGATCCCCGCCAGGGTGATGCCTGGCGGGGATCTTCGTTTGGGATGGAGTGGCTCGCGGCCTAGTAGACGGTGTCGATGATGCCGTCGCCGTCGGTGTCGAAGCTCTCGATCACGCCGTCGCCGTCGGTGTCCTCACCGTAGAGGTCGTAGACGCCGTCGCCGTCGGTGTCCGAAGACATGACGTCAACGACACCGTCGCCGTTCGTGTCGGCGCCGTAGGTCTCCTCGTAGCCGTCGCCGTCGAGGTCGTAGTAGCCGTCGGACGAGGTGGACGTCGAGGTTTCGGCGCCCGAGGTGTCGGTGCCGGAGGCGTCGGGGGTCGAGGTCTCGTTCGAGACCGAGTCGGTCTCGGTGCCCGAGGTCGAGCCGTCGGCGTTCGAGGTCGAGTCGAGCACGCCGTCGCCGTCGGTGTCCTCGGCGTAGGTCTCGAAGGAGCCGTCGCCGTCGGTGTCGATGACCGCCGTGTCGATGTAGCCGTCGCCGTTGGTGTCGGTGCCGAAGGTCTCTTCGTAGCCGTCGCCGTCGAGGTCGAAGTATGCCGAGTCGTTCACGCCGTCGCCGTCAGTGTCGTACTGCGCGTCGGTGTAGCCGGAGCCGCCCGAGTAGCCCGAGCCAGTGTCGGTCGTCGTGTCGGTGGTGGTGTCCGTGACCGTGTCGGTCTCGGTCTCGGTCTCGGTCTGAGTCTCGGTCTCGGTCTCGGTGGTGTCGCCGGGGGTGACCGGTTCGGTGCCGTCGAGGCTGGTGACCTCATCCGCGTAGCCGTCGCCGTCGGCGTCGACCAGCTGCGTGTCCGCGGCGCCATCGCCGTCGGTGTCGAGCAGGGTGGTCTCGGCGTAGCCGTCGCCATCGAGGTCGGAGACCGACATGTCGATGTCGCCGTCCTGGTCGCTGTCGATTACGACCGACTCGGCGTAGCCGTCGCCGTCGGTGTCAACTGCCTGAGCGTCGGTGATGCCGTCCTGGTTGAGGTCGATGCTCTCGTTGGGCTGGTAGTTGCTCATGTCTGCTTTCCCTTGTTTGTGCTGGCTGCTGGGGACGTAGATTGGATGCGGTTGGGCGGTTGAAAGTTCCCGTGACGCGAACTTATTTGGCCCCGTTGGGGATGTGCCTAGAGTCCGAGGTCGCCGAGGTCGATGTCGTCGCCCCCGAGCGCGTCGTCGTGGGCATAGTCGGTGGTCGAGTCGTAGGCGTCGTAGTCGGAGTCGGCGGACTCGCCGGCGCCCGTGAGGGAGTCGGTGGGGTCGGCGTCGACGAAGGTGTCGTCGACGTGGTCGTTGCCGACCTGGCCGTCGGTGGCGCTCGCGTCGTCGGCCTGCGTGTCGTCAGCTGCTTCGGCCTCGGGCTGCGCGTCGTCGGCGTCGAGGTCGTCAATTGCGTCGGGGTCAATCGTGCCGTCGTCGGTGGTGTCGGTTTCGCCGGCCGCCGCGTCGGGGGTCGTGCCATCCTCCGTGACCGAGTCAAACATGTCGACGAGGTAGTCAGCGAAGCCCGGAGGCGCGCTGAACGTCGACGAGAGCATGCTGTCCCACTGCGCGTCGCTGACGGCGGGGACATCGCCGAGGAGTGACTCTTCTTGTGGTTCATTCACCATGATCGGATCCTTCGATTACAAATTTCGCGTTACGTGTGAGATGCGCGGGGCGGGAGAAAAGTTCCCACCCCGCGCAGATTTTTTTGCGAGATTTTGTGGAGCCGCGTTCGCGTTAGAACGAGACCTCGGTCTCGGCGTAGCCGTCGCCATCGGCGTCGGTCGCCGCGCTGTCGAGGTAGCCGTCGCCGTCGCTGTCCATGATGACCGTGTCGACGACGCCGTCGCTGTCGGTGTCGACGTAGACCGTCTCGGCAATGCCGTCGCCGTCGAAGTCGCTGCCGATACCGTCGATCACGCCGTCGCCATCGACGTCGACATAGGTCGATTCGTTGACGCCGTCGCCGTCGAGGTCGAGCTGCGCACCGGTGGTCGGGGCTGCGTAGCTCGTGTTCTGTGCCTCGGCGCCGTTCGCGCTCTCGGTAGCGTCGGCGAGGCCGTCACCATCGGCGTCGTAGTCGACGGTGTCGATCGTGCCGTCGCCGTCGGTGTCGTAGCCCCACACGTCGGTTACGCCGTCGCCGTTTGTGTCAATCTCGGCGTAGTCGTAGGTGCCGTCGCGGTTGGTGTCGATGACGACGGTGTCGGCGACGCCGTCGCCGTCCGCGTCCATGACCATCTCGTCGGCGACGCCGTCACCGTTGTTGTCGTAGGTGGTGGTGTCGACGTAGCCGTCGCCGTCGGTGTCGTATTCGGTCGCGTCGATGACGCCGTCACCGTCGACGTCGTACTGCACCGAGGAGGCGTAGCCAGTGACGTCGGGGTTGATGGCGTCGGTCGGGTCGTCGGTGGAGCTCGACTCGGTCGACTCAGTCGTGTCGATCGAGTCAGTCGACTCGGGGCTCGAGGGGATCGGCTCCGACTCGCTCGAGTCGGTCGAGCTGTCGGTCGAGTACTCGTCGGTCGTGTCGTTGCCCGACCAGTTCTCGTCGGGAACGCCATCGCCATCGGTGTCGGTCACGATCGAGTCGGGGGTGCCGTCACCGTCAGTGTCGATGTAGGTTGACTCGGCGTAGCCGTCACCGTCTTCGTCGACGTTGTAGACGTTGCCGAGGTCGTCACCGTCGGTGTCGACGTACTGGCTGCGACCGTCCGACGAGTAGTTGCTGTACTCGTCGGCGTTGCCGGTCGTCGTGTCAGTGGTGGGGTCCTGGGCGCCGTCGGAGTGCTGGATGCCGTTCGTGTTGCTCATGATCCTCGTCCTTTGTTGGTGGTGTGGGCTGCGATCGGGTATTGGATGCGGCTGGGGCCGGTAAAGTTCCCGGTCCGAGCATCCTCATTGGTTAAGTGTTGGGGAGCGGCATGAACGGCGGAAGGGCCCGACCGCAGTGCGGTCGGGCCCAATCGTCGAGCTACATGTCAACCGGGGTGTCGGCGACTCCATCGCCGTCGGTGTCGATGGAGTATTCGTCGGCGACGCCGTCACCGTCCGTGTCGTGACCGAAGGTGTCGTACACGCCATCGCCGTCGCTGTCGTAGGCGATGTCCTCGGCGAGGCCATCGCCGTCGAGGTCGGTCATGAGGCCGTCGAGCTCGCCGTCGCCGTCGATGTCGACCTCGGCGCTGTCAGCGACGCCGGCGCCGTCACTGTCGACTGTGGCCTCGCCCTCGAGGTACTGCGAGTCGGAGTAGTCGACGCTGTCGGTGTCGATCGTGCCGTCGTCCTCAGCGGTGTCGCCGCCCTGGCCATCCTCGCCTGCGGGGATGTCCTCGGCGCCGGCTTCGTCGGTCGGCGCGTCGGGTTCGGCGGGGGTGTCGCCCTCGGGCGCCGTGTTGCTCTCCTCGACGTTGGCGTTCGGGGTGACGCTCGGGACGGGCGCGTCGCCGTCACTCATCGAGTAGTACTCGTCGGCGTAGCTGTCGCCGTCGGTGTCGACGTGCGCTTCGTCGATCACGCCATCGCCGTCGGTGTCGTACATCGTGGTGTCGATGATGCCGTCGCCGTCGGTATCGACATCGGCGTAGTCGATCACGCCATCGCCGTCGGTGTCGATGAAGCGGGCGTCAATGTAGCCGTCGCCATCGGTGTCCGAGTAGATGTCGTCGACCTTGCCGTCGGCGTTCGTGTCGTAGTGCGTCTCGTCGACCTCACCGTTGCCGTAGACGTCGTACTCGACGGTCTCGACGTTGCCGTCCCCGTCGGTGTCGTAGCCGGTCTGGCTTGCGTAGCCGTTCGTTGCTTCGGGTCCGTTGGTAGTCATTGGGTTCTCCCTGTATCTGGCGTGCAGAACGAAGATTGGATGTGCCGGAGGCGCGGAAAGTTCCCGCGGCAACAAGAACATCATGAGGAACTTCGCCTGACCGTCGCATCCGTCTTTGGGTGAATCCCCGCGTACGTCTGGCGGGTGTGGAGACTCTCGTTAGCTTGTGGCGGTTACGATCAAACAATTACGCGTCGCGGCCCTCGATCGGTACCGCGATGGATCCGGGGGAATCGACGTAAAGGAAGACGCAATCTTGGCCGCATCCGCCACTGAAGCCGCCCTGCTGGCAAAGGCGAAGCAGGGGGACCGTGCCGCGTTCAGTGCGCTGCTGCATCCGTACCGCGACCGGCTCTTCGCTGTGTGCGTGCGCACGATCGGCAATCGGGCGGATGCGGAGGATGCGCTACAGGATGCGATGATCGCGATCTGGCAGAACCTGCCGAAGTTCCGCGGCGAAGCCTCGATCAGCACCTGGGCGTTCCGCATTGCGACGAACGCGGCGCTGGCGCTGGTGCGTAAGCGCCGCGAGATTACGGTCGATGACGACGCCGAGTTCGTGTTTGAGGGCGACGGCGGGCCGGACTTCGCGGAGGATCACGCGGTGCGCGACCGTGTGCAGCAGGCGATCAGCACCCTCGGTGAAGAGTTCCGGGTGGCGCTCGTCCTGCGCGAGTTCGGTGACTATACCTACGAGCAGATCGCCGAGTATCAGGGGGTACCCGTGCAGACGGTTCGCTCGCGGCTCAATCGCGCGCGCAAACAGCTCAAAGAGGCCCTGCTCGCGCAGGAGCTCTAGCCGTTCGACGCAATCACAACTCCCCAGCACGAATCGTGGTGGGGAGTTTGTTGTGCGTGCCGCTTGCCATCAAGGTGCATCAGTGCATAAGATGCACGAGTGCAAAATTCAATTTCGACTGATCAGGTCGCTGAGTGTGCACCGGCACCCGGGCTTCGGGAGCGCCAGCGGCAAGAGTCGCTGAAGCAAATCCACGAGGCCGCGCGCGATCTCGTCGAGGCGAATGGCTTCGCCGCGACGACGATCACTGCCATCGCGGACCGTGCCGGCGTGTCTCGGCGCACGCTGTTCAACTACTACGCCACCAAAGAGGATGCGGTGCTCGGCCTGGCCGAGACGATCATCCCCGCCGAGGCGATCGACGAGTTCTTCGAGAACCGCGAGAGCGGCGCCCGGCTCGCCCGCATCGTCGTCCTTCTCGCCCGCACGACGCTGAACATGCGACAGAGCGGCACGAGTCGTCAGGAACTCCACCGCCTCGCGACGGAGTATCCCGAGCTGCGCGAGCGCATGCACCAGCGATTCCAAGAGATTCAAGACAAAGTCGCCGAGCTTGCCATCGACAAGCTCGCCGAAACCGGAGAGGGCGAAGGCGAGACGCCCGCGCTCGCCGAAGCCGTGATCACCCTCGCGGGTGCGGTGCTGAAGTACAGCTTCCGCCGCAACCCCGACATTTTTGATAATCCAACGCGCGAGGCATTCGAACCAACCATTCGGGTCTTCCGAGCCGCATTGAAAGAAGTGGAATGACCAAGACGCTCCCAACCGCGGGTGCACTCCCGCAGGCTCAGCCCGAGAAACAGCAGAGCATCGTCATGCTGTTTGTCGGTTTGCTCGTCACCATGCTCATGTCTGCCCTGGGGCAGACCGTGCTCTCGACGGCGCTGCCGACGATCGTGGGTGAGCTCAACGGCGCCGACCACATGGTCTGGGTCGTGACCGCATTCATCCTTGCCAGCACCGTCGTGATGCCGATCTACGGCCGCATCAGCGACATCTTCGGTCGCAAGACCATCCTCGTCGTCGCGATCGCCCTGTTCATGGTCGGCTCCGTTATTGGTGGCCTTGCCCAGGACATGGAGTGGCTCATCATCGCCCGAGTCATTCAGGGCCTTGGCGGCGGTGGCCTCATGATCCTCTCGCAGGCTGCGATGGCCGACGTCATCCCGGCCCGCGAGCGCGGCAAGTACATGGGTATCTTCGGCGCCGTGTTCGCCGTCTGCTCGGTTGCGGGCCCGCTCGTCGGCGGCTGGCTCACCGACGGACCCGGCTGGCGCTGGGCCTTCTGGATGAACATCCCGCTCGCCGTGCTGGCGATCGTGGCCGTGCTGCTCTTCCTGCACCCGCACAAGCGCGAGCACGAGATCCCTCGCATCGACTACCTGGGCATGGCGCTCATCGCCGCCGCGACCACGGCCGTCGTGCTCGTGTGCACGTGGGGTGGCACCACCTACGACTGGAACTCGCCCACGATCATTGGCCTCATTGCTGGCGCCGTGGTGGCGGTGATTGCGTTCGCCCTCGTCGAGCGCAAGGCCGAGAGCCCTGTTCTTCCGGGGTACCTGTTTAAGAACCGCAACTTCCTGCTCACCACCGGTGCAAGCCTGGCGGTCGGCATCGCGATGTTCGGCACCCTCGGCTACATGCCAACCTACATTCAGATGGTCACCGGGGTGACGGCGAGCGAGGCGGGCCTGCTCATGACCCCGATGATGGGCGCGCTGCTCGTCACCTCGATCGTCTCGGGCCAGGTCGTGTCGCGCACGGGTCGCTACAAGGCGTTCCCGCTGGTTGGCCTCGTGATCCTCTCGGCCGGCCTCGCGCTGCTATCGACGCTCGCCGTTGACTCGCCGATCTGGCTGATGTGCACGTATCTCGCGGTCATGGGTATCGGCATCGGGTTCAGCATGCAGATCCTCACGCTCGTCGTGCAGAACGAGTTCCCGGGCCGCGTCGTCGGCACGGCGACCGCCGCGAACAACTATTTCCGCCAAGTGGGAGCAACGATCGGTTCGGCTGTCGTCGGCTCGTTCTTCTCGGCGCGGCTCGTCGACCTGCTGACCGAGAAAATGTCGCAGCTGCCCTCGGGCTCGACCGGCGAGCTGGGTGCGACCTCGCTCACGCCCGCGGTAGTGAACGGTCTACCGGATGTCGTGCGCGAGCCGATCATCGAGGCGTACAACGAAGCACTGTTGCCGATCCTGCTCTACATCGTGCCGCTCGTGCTGGTCGGCCTCGTGCTCGTGTCCTTCGTGAAAGAGAAGAACCTCGCCACGACGGTCGCGAATGAGGAGGCAGAAGTCAGCGAATCTGCGGGTGTGACCGCATAATGTTCACAACGGCGGGGACGACGGAGCGCTACCGACGTCCCCGCCGAGCCGTTTCCCGAGAAGAATAGGAACGAGTCGTGCTCCAAACCGAGCTATTTGTCGTCATTGGCGTGCTCGTCATCGTGCTCGGCTCGGTGTTCGCATCGCGGCTGGGTGTCGCCGTGCCGATCATCGTGGCCCTACTCGGCCTCGGCGTGAGCTTCCTGCCCGGCATGGAGGACTTCGAGGTCGAGCCCGAGCTCATCCTCGCGGTCGTGCTCCCACCCATCCTCTACGGCGCCGCGGTGAACATGCCGACGACCGACTTCCGGCGCAATTTCGGCACGATCTCGGCCCTCTCTGTCGTGCTCGTGCTCGTCTCGGCCTTCGGTGCTGGCGCCCTCATCTACCTCGTGTTCCCGAACCTCTCGTTCGCCTCGGCGGTTGCGGTGGGCGCCGTCATCAGCCCGCCCGACGCCGTCGCGGCGACCTCGATCGGTAAGAAGCTCGGCCTGCCGACCCGCCTCGTCACGATTCTTGAGGGCGAGGGGCTCGTCAACGACGCGACCGCGCTCGTGCTGCTGCGCTCGGCGATTGCCGCGATCGGCAGCACCTTCTCGGCGTGGGATGCGGTGGTCGACTTCGGCTACGCCGTCATCGTCGCCATCGTGATCGGCGCCGTGGTCGGCCTGGTGGCCACCTACTTCCGCTCGAGGATCAGCCAGGTGCAGCTCACGACGGCCGTGTCGTTTGTCGTACCCTTCCTCGCCTACCTGCCAGCCGAGGAACTCAACGCCTCGGGCGTGCTTTCGGTCGTGACGGCCGGCCTCGTCACTGGCGCGTTGGGCCCGCGCAAGCTCAGTGCGGAAGACCGAATATCCGAGCGCACGAACTGGCGCACCATTCAGCTGCTGCTTGAGAACGGCGTGTTCTTGCTCATGGGCCTGCAGCTCACGCACATCCTCGAGGGCGTCGACTCGGCCGACTTCGGCGTGGCTGCCACCATCGGCATTGGCCTCATGGCCACTGTCGCGCTGATCCTGCTCCGGGCGGTGTTTATGGTGCCCCTCGTGTACTGGCTGGGGCAAAACCAGGCGAAGCACCAAGACCGAATAACCGCCTACAAACGGGTGATTTCGACCATTGACGACCCCGAGCGTACGTTGCACGCGACCTCGCCGCGCATCGAGCGGGCGATTCGACATCGGGTCGCCGACGCAAAGTTCTACGTCAACGAGGGGCTGGACTGGCGGGGCGGGGCGGTGCTCGCGTGGTCGGGGATGCGCGGCGTCGTCACGCTCACGGCCGCCCAGACCCTGCCGGTTGACATCCCGTACCGCCCCCAGCTCGTGCTCATCGCCTTCACCGTCGCCATCGTGACTCTCGTGCTGCAGGGTGGCACGCTGCCCCTGCTCATCCGGCTGCTCGGCGTGCGGGGGACGCCGGAGGAAGAACTCGCGCGAGAGCGCATCCGGCTGCTGCGCGAGCTCGCGGCCGCGACCAACGACGCGCTGCGCAGCCCCGAGCTGCGCCGCCCGGACGGCTCGAAGTTCGACGAAAAGATCCTCCAGAGCATCCTCGACCGCAACACCATGATGCTCGAACAGGGCGATGCGCAGCTGCTCGAGCACACCCGGGCGGACGGGGTGCGGGCGCAGCACGCGGAGCTGCAGCGCATCGTGCTCACGACCGAGCACGCCGCGCTGATCGAAGCTCGTTCGTCAGGCACCTACCGCTCTGCAACGATCGAGAGCGCGCAGGCCGTCATCGACAACGGCACCATGCAACTCGGCCAGGCCTAGTCGCCCGTGCGCGCCGCCCGTGCGCGCCCAGCGAACCTCCAGGTCTGTTTCGTAACGCGATTTCGTCGTAGTCTTGGCACCTGGCGCTACGAGGCTCCACGTCTGTTCAAACCGTGGGAAGGTCTCAAGATGCCTCAGATGTCGAAGGCGCGCACACTGCTGGCGCTGTTCGCGATCGCGCTGGGTGGGTTCGCCATCGGCACCACCGAGTTCAGCACGATGGGTGTGCTGCCGCAGATTGCTGCCGACCTCGTGCCGGCGTTCGAGAGCCAGCGCGAGCAGGCGATCGCCGACGCCGGCTGGCTCGTGACGGCGTATGCCCTCGGTGTGGTTGTGGGAGCGCCGACGATCGCCGTGTTCGGCTCGCGCATGTCGCAGAGCCGCCTCGCGATGCTGCTGCTCGCGGCGCTCGCGATCACCAACGCGCTCTCGTCGCTGACTCCCGACTTCGCGATGACCGCGATCGCCCGCTTCCTGTCCGGCCTGCCGCACGGCGCCTACTTCGGCGTCGCGTCGCTGCTCGCCGCCCGCATCATGGGGCCGGGCAAGCAGGGGCTCGGCATCTCGATCGCCCTCTCGGGCCTGACGATCGCGAACATCTTTGGCGTGCCGCTCGGCACCTGGCTCGGCCAGATCGCAGGCTGGCGATGGGCCTACGTCGCCGTCGCGGGCATCTTTGCTCTGTCGCTGCTGCTTGCCTGGCTGAGCCTGCCTCGCCTTGCCGGCACGCCTGAGCGCAACCCCAAGGACGAGCTGCGTGCGTACACGCGTTGGCCGTTCCTGCTCATGATCCTCGTCGGCGCGATCGGCTTCGCCGGCTTCTTTGCCGTGTACTCCTACATCGCCGACATCGCGGTGCTTGGCGTCGGCCTCGAAGCGTCGCAGGTACCGTGGCTGCTCGCCATGGTCGGCGTCGGCATGACCATTGGCAACTTCGTCGGTGGCTGGCTCAGCGATCGCTTCCCGCGCGGCAGCATCGTCGTTGGCTTCATCGCCCTGCTGACGATGTTCGCACTGTTCTCAACCCTCGCGACGACGCCCGTGCTGCTCTTCGTGCTCATGCCGCTCGTCGCAGGCACCTCGTCGACACTCACGCCGTCGGTGCAGTCGCGGCTCATCGCGCTCGCCGGCGACTCCCCGCTGATCGGCGCGGCGACGAACCACGCGGCCTTCAATATTGGCAACAGCATCGGCGCGTGGGGTGGCGGGCTCGTCATCGCCCAGGGGCTCGGCTACTTCGCGCCGGGCTGGGTCGGCTTCATGCTCGCGAGCGTCGGGTTCGTGCTCGTGCTGTTCAGCCTCGCCGGTGACCGTCGCCAGGGTGCTGGCGCTTCCACCTCGGTGACCGAGGAGGAGCGGGCGGCTCGGGATCGCGCGCTCGCCGCCTCGGGCACCGGGCCGATCCGCATCGGTTAAGGCTCATTCGGCGCAGCGTCGGCGGCCGTGGCGAGCTCAACTAGCTCTCGGTCGCGGACTTGCCGGCGCTGGGGGCCGCGCCCGCTTCGCCGAGCCGGGTGTGCATCCGCTCGCCCGATTGGTTGAAAATGCTGAGCACCGTTGCGGGATCGCCGCCGGCCGCCGACATCGCGTGCGGCGTGCGCGTGTCGAACTCGGCCGCTTCGCCGGGGGAGAGCTCGAGATCGTGCTCGCCGACGCGCAGGCGTAGCTTGCCGGTTAGGACATAGCACCACTCGTAGCCGTCGTGCATGCGGAGCTGGGGGAGTTCCGCGGTTGGCGGGTACGTGACGCGGAATGTCTGCACCGGCGAATCTTCGGGTGTCAGGGGCGTGATGCGCATGCCGCTGCGCTCCTCGGTGTCGCGGCGCACGCGCGGGTCGGGCGCGGTGGGATGCACGAGGTCGTCGAGCCGGATGCCGAGGCGGCGGCTGATCGGGATCAGCAGTTCGAGGTTCGCTTGGCGTTTGCCTGACTCGAGGCGCGAGAGCGTGCTCGTCGACATGTCGGCGGCCGCGGCCAGCTCGGCGAGAGTCATGCCTCGGGCCTGGCGGGCGGCCCGAATCCGGGCACCGAGGAGTTCGAGATCGGCGTGCATGCGATGCTCCTAACTTGCTATTTCTGCAAACTAGATTGCAAGAATAACAAGTTCGGCGCAACCTTGAAACATGCAGACTTCAAAGTGGGACGCAATCATCATCGGGTCGGGGCCGGCTGGCCTCGCGGCGGCACAGCTGCTGGGGCGCTCGCGCCGCCGCACGCTCGTGCTCGATTCGGGCAGTGGGCGTAATCGCTTCGCCGAGCACATGCACGGCGTCGTTGGCTTCGACGGTGCCGAGCCCGCCGCGCTGCGCGCTCGGGGTCGCGACGAGGCCGCCGCTTACGGCGTCGAGTTCCGCTCGGCCGAGGTTGCCACGGTGCGCGATCGTGGCGATGCCCTCGAGGTCGTGACCCGCGACGCATCGGTGCGTACCCGGTCGCTCGTTGTGGCGACCGGGCTCACCGACGTGCTGCCGAACGTGCCCGGTCTGCGCGAGCGCTGGGGGCTGTCAGTGCTGCACTGCCCGTACTGCCACGGCTATGAGGTGCGCGACCAGCGTCTCGGCGTGCTCGTGACGAGCGAGGCGGCGCTGCATCAAGCCCAACTGGTGCGTCAACTGAGTGAACGCGTGACGGTGTTCGTCGGCGGCGCACGCGACGCGGCGGGGGAGCTCGTGGTGCCTGCGGTCTCGTTACCTGATGAGGTCGCGCATCGCCTGCGCGCGCGTGGAGTCGAGGTCGTCGCCGACGCCGCGGTTGTGGCGTTCTCGGGTGACGAGCTGGCGCTCGAGCAGATTCAGCTCGAGGACGGCCGTTCGATCGACGTCGACGCGGTGTTCGCCGCCGGTGCGGTCGTGCCGCACGATGGCATGCTCGCCGGGCTCGAACTCGTGCGTGACGAGACGCCGTTCGGCTCGGTCATCAAGGTCGACCAGGCCGGACTCACCAGCCACCCGCGCGTGTGGGCGACCGGCAACGTCGTCACCCCGATGGCGAACGTGCCGATGTCGCTCGGCAGCGGCACCATGACCGGCGCGATCGTGAACTGGTTCCTCGTCGAGGAGGATGGCGAACGCGCCGTCGCCGCCGAGTACTGGGAGACGAAGTACGGCGGCGAGCGCGTCTGGTCGGGGCGCGTCAACCGTGTGCTTGAGGACGTCGCGGCCACGCTGCCGGCGGGACGCGCGCTCGACCTCGGCTGCGGCGAGGGCGCGGATGTGCTCTGGCTCGCCGCCCGTGGCTGGGATGCGACGGGCATCGATCTCTCGTCGAGCGCGGTGGCGCGGGCGCAGGCCGCGGCGGCCGAGGCCGGGGTGAGCGGTGCCACGTTCATCGCCGCTGATGTTGGCGATGCGCTCGAGCAGCTGTCGGGCCAGGAGTTCGATCTCGTGACCGCGAGCTTCTTCCAGTCGCCCGTCGCGCTCGCCCGCACGGCCGTGCTGCGGACCGCTGCCGAGCGCATCCGCCCCGGGGGTCGACTGTTGTTGACCTCGCACGCCGCGCCGCCCGCCTGGGCTGCCGAGCGTGCCGGTGCCGGGCATGGTGGGGCTGGCCACGTTGGCGCTGGCGCCGGGCACGGGTCGGCCCACTTCATTCAGCCCGACGACGAACTCGCGGCGCTCGATCTCGACCCCTCGGGCTGGGAGGTCGAGGTGGCCGAGCGGCGCCCGCGCGAAATTGCCGCGCCCGACGGTACGCCGTCGACGATCGATGACTCGGTCGTCATGCTGCGGCGCCGCGGTGGCGAGAGGGCCTAGGCTGCGACGGTGACGCGCACCTGGTTTGCCCAGGGGTCGTCGAAGGTGACCGAGCGGCCGTCGTCGCGTGCATCGACGCCGTAGTGGCGCATCCGCTCGGTCAATGTGCCGACCTCGTCGAGCGTCGGCACGACGATATCGACCTCACCGAGCCCGAGTGTCGGCTGGCGGCGACCGGCACCGCGGCTGTTCCAGATGTTCATCGCCATGTGGTGGTGGTAGCCGCCGGCGCTGACGAAGAGCGCCGCGCCGCGGAAGTCGTTCGTCGTGTCGAAGCCGAGCTGGTTGACGTAGAACTCGCGGGCCGACTCGAGGTCGCCGACGCTGAGGTGCACGTGGCCGACGGTGGCGTCGCCGACGTTCGGCGCCGCCACGGTTGCCTCGGTGAGGTGTTCGCGGAGGTAGGCGTTGGGGTCGAGAAAGAGGGTGTCCATCTCGACCTGACCGTGGGCCCATGACCACTCGGTGCGGTCGCGGTCCCAGTAGAGCTCGACGCCGTTGCCCTCGGGGTCGTCGAAGTAAAACGCGCGACTCACGAGGTGGTCGGCGCTGCCGGTGAACTGGCCGGGGTACTGCTGTGCGGTCGAGTAGACGGATGCTGCGAGCGCGGCCTCGGTGTCGAACAGGATGGCCGTGTGGAAGAGCCCGGCCTGGTGTGGCGCAGCGTGCTTCAACGCAGGGGAGTGCTTGAGCATCACGAGGGTCTTGGCGCCGCGACCGAGGTAGGCGGTGTCGCCCTCCTGTGCGAGGAGGTCGAGCGCGACGCCGTCGCGGTAAAAGCGGATCATCGCGTCGAGGTCGGCGACGAACAGCGTGACGGCACCCATGGTGGTATCGGCGGCAAGTTTCTCGTTCATACCCCCCCAAATACTTGCAGTTACAACTATCCAAGTCAATCCCGAATGCAGTTGAGTGGTCGTTTTTTGTAGTTCTGGCGGTGCCAGAACTACAAAA